>CAUTGT010000052.1:0-6850 GCA_963537735.1 uncultured Actinomycetaceae bacterium
CTTCTACACTGTTAGTCAGCGTCCCCCACTGAAAGGTCCCCCATGAGCGACGTGGTCGTCTGGTCCGCCGGCATGGTCATCCCGATCACCGCCCCCTCGATCCTCGACGGCGCTGTCGCCGTGCGCGACGGGCGCATCGAGCACGTGGGAGCGCGCGACTGGGTCATCGAAACGCTCACGCAGCGCGGCCTTTCCTTCACCGAACGTCACTTTGACGGCGTGCTGCTCCCCGGCCTCGTCAATGCGCACACGCACCTGCAGTACACGGGCATGGCGTCCGTGGGCGCGGGGCAGTACCGAGGTTTTGACGACTGGGCGCGCGCCTTCGACGAGGTCTACGACGCGGGCGGCCTGGACTGGGGAGGCGACGCGGCCGCGGGCGCGCAGCTGCTCCTGGAGAGTGGCACGACCGCCGCCGCCGACGTGGTGACGGACGCAGCCGCGGCCTCGGCGCTGCACGACGCCGGGTTGCACGGCGTCGCCTACTGGGAGGTCATGAGCTGGTCGAACGAGGAGTGGCGAGCCCGAGGCGAACGCGAGGTCTCCGCGTCCCTGGACGCGATGCCGACCCCTCCGGCCGTGGGCATCTCCCCGCACGCCCCCTACTCCCTCGACGCCGAGCCTCTGCTGGATCTGCCGGACATGGCCAGGCGTCGCGGCATGCGCATCCACATCCACCTGGGCGAGTCCCACTCCGAGGCCGAATGGTCCGAGACGCGCACGACCGCGCTGGCCGACCTGTGGAAGAGCGAGCACTCCTCGTCGTTCACGGCGATGCGCTCGCGCGGAGGTGGCTTCTCCTCGACGCAGTTCGTCGATCAGCTGGGCGTCCTCGGACCCGACTGCCACGTCGCCCACGGCGTGTACATGCGCGCCGACGATCGCAGGCGACTGCGCGCCCGCCAGACGGCTGTGGCGCTGTGCCCGCGCTCGAACCGTGTGATCGGCCTGGACGCACCGCCGGTCGGCGCCTACCTCACCGAGGGAAACATGATCGCGGTCGGCACCGACTCCCTCTCCTCCTCCCCCTCGCTCGACCTGCTCGAGGACGTCGCCCTCCTCTTCGACCTGGCGCGATCTCAGGGCTACGAGGACCAGGACCTGGCGCGCCGCCTCCTGCAGGCCGCGACCCTGGGCGGCGCCACCGCGATGGGCCTGGCGACCGGCCCCGACCGCCTCGGCCAGCTCCAGTCGGGCGCGGTCGCCGACATGTGCGTCGTCGACGTGCCCGTCACCTCGATCGTGGAGACCATCGACACCGTCGCCCGCCACGGCGCTGGTCGCGTCGTCGAAACCATCGTGTCCGGGCGCGTGCGCTACTCGGCCTCACGCTAACTCCTTCGTTTCCCTTTCGCTCAGCCTCCCTTTCCCTTCGTTTGGAGCTTCGCATGACCGACGTGTCCCCGCTGATTGACGCCATGGGCCTCGCGCCCCACCCCGAAGGCGGCCACTACCGCCGCACGTGGACCGCGCCCGCCCGCGTGGACACGCCGCGCGGGAGCCGCCACAGTGCCTCCGCGATCATCTTCCTCCTCGACCGCGACGAGGAGGCCCGCTGGCACCTCGTCCACTCCGACGAACTGTGGATCTGGTCGGGGCCCGGAGCCCTCGAGGTGCACCTGGGAGGCAGCGGGGACGCCCCCTCTGCCGACCCGCGCATCGTCACGCTGGCTTCTCCGGACCTCGCGCAGGCCTCCGATCCGACGAACCCCGTGCAGGTCCTCGTTCCCGCCGGTACCTGGCAGCGCACCTTCGCCCGCGGCGACTACGCGCTGGCCACCTGCGTCGTCTCCCCCGAGTTCACCTTCGACGACTGGAAGCTCGCCGAGGGAGCCTAAACCCGACGGCACAATGTTCCACGGCTCAGACGCACAGGGAACGATCACGCCGCTGGGCGCCTTGAACGCGCGGGCGCCACGGTTCCGACATAGGGTGAGACCATCCGCTCGACTCATATGGGCGGCTCGTTCCAAGGAGGAAACATGGGTCTGGAAGATCTGAAGAAGCAGGCTGAAGAGGGTCTCGAGAAGGCCAAGGAAACCTTCGGCGAAGAAAACGTCGAGAAGGCCGTCGAGGCCGCCAAGGACAAGGCGACCGAGGTCGTCTCCGATCTGAAGGACAAGTTCCAGAAGTGACCTGACGGGAGGGCCGGGCCGATGAGGCCCGGCCCTTTCGCATGCCCGCGCGGCACTGTGTCCCATCCCCCAACCCCGCGAAACCCCAACGATTCCAACGTTTTCCCAGCCCAGGCCTCGTTCCATTGTTTCGTGCAGCGAAATGACGCCAGCGCATTTTTCGGCGCACCGATACTCTCATCGAGTCAGACCCGCCGTCGCGGCGGGATCACCCCACGCTACCGGGAGGCCCCATGCGCCGCTCTGTCCGTTCCCTCGCTGCCGTTGCCGCCGTCGCGGCCCTCGGCCTGGCCGCCTGCACGGGCGGCACGAGCTCCTCTTCTTCCGCCGATGCCGAGCAGACCTACGGCCCCGGCGCGCTGCCGACCGTGACGGAAGGCAAGCTCACCGTCGCCACCTCCGATCCCGCCTACTCGCCGTGGATCCTGGACAACGACCCGGCCTCGGGCGAAGGCTACGAGTCGGCCGTCATCTACGCCCTGGCCGAGGAACTCGGCTACAGCGCCGACAACGTCCAGTGGGTGCGCGCCACCTTCGACGCGTCGATCACCCCCGGCGCCAAGGACTGGGACCTGAACATTCAGCAGTTCTCCATCACCGACGAGCGTAAGAACGCCGTCGACTTCACGTCCCCGTACTACACGACGACCTCGGCGATCATCACCAAGGCTGGCACCCCGGCCGCCGACGCGAAGTCCATCGCGGACCTCAAGGACGTTCTGATCGGCGTCCAGGCCGGCACCACGTCGCAGCAGTTCGCCTCCGAGAACCTGGAACCCGGCCTGACCCAGAAGCTGCAGATGTTCAACTCCTCCGACGACACGGTCCTGGCCCTGCAGACGGGCCGCGTGGACGCGATCGTCGTCGACCTGCCGACCGCGTTCTACATGGTCGCCGCGCAGATCGATAACGGCGTGATCATCGGCCAGTTCGACGACACGACTGGCGGCGAGGAGTACGGCATCGTCCTGCCCAAGGGCTCCAAGCTGACCCCCACGGTCTCCGCCGCCGTCGATCGCCTGGCCGAGTCCGGCAAGCTCACCGAGCTGCAGGAAAAGTGGCTGAACGAGGCACAGAACGTGCCCACCCTGAAGTGAGGCCCCCACACTCATGAGTGACTACTCGAGTGACGCGACGGCCACGCCCCCCGTTTCGGCGGTAGAGCGTGGCCGCCGCGCTTATCGGCGCAAGCAGACGGTCCGCTCGATTCTCATCTCCCTGGCCTCCACGGTCGTGGTCGCGGGAGTCCTCATCGCCGTGGTCGTCAACTCCGACGGGTGGGAGGCCACCCGCAACACCTTCTTCAACGGCAAGTACTTCGTCGAGGCCTTCCCCCAGGTCCTCTCCGGCCTGTGGCTCAACATCCGGATCCTACTGATCTCGGTGCTGGGCGTCGCCGTGTTCGCAACCCTGCTGGCGGCCGCGCGCACCCTGGCCGGTCCCGTGTTCTTCCCGATCCGCTTCCTGGCGGCCGCGTACACGGACATTTTCCGAGGCGTCCCCTTCCTCGTCGTCCTCTATCTGATCGGCTTCGGCATCCCCGCGCTCAACCCGACGACGCGCATCCCGACCGCATTCCTGGGCACGGTCGCGCTGATCCTCACGTACTCCTCGTACGTCGCCGAGGTGCTGCGCGCAGGCCTGGACTCCGTGCACCCCTCCCAGCGTTACGCGGCACGCTCGCTGGGCCTGTCCCACGGGCAGACGCTGCGGATGATCATCGTGCCGCAGGCGATCCGCAAGGTCACGCCCGCCCTCATGAACGACTTCATTTCCATGCAGAAGGATGTCGGCCTGATCTCGGTCCTGGGCGCGGTCGACGCGATCCGTTCGGCGCAGATGGTCCAGGCCAAGACCTACAACATGACGTCCTACGTCGTCGCCGGCCTGCTGTTCATCATCTTGTCGTTCCCCTTCATTCGCCTGTCGGACTGGTACACGGCCCGACTGCGTAAGCGCGAGCAGATGGGAGGTGCCGTCTGATGTCGGTCTCCACGAATTACGAGGCCTCCCCCACCTCGGACAACAACACCCCGGTCCTGCGCGCCGTCGGCGTCGTCAAGCGCTTCGGCGACAACGTCGTCCTGCGCGGCCTGGACCTGGACGTCGCGTCGCACGAGGTCGTGGTCCTCCTGGGCGCGTCGGGCTCGGGTAAGTCGACACTGCTGCGCTGCGCGAACCTGTTGGAGCGGGTGGACGACGGCCAGATCTTCCTGGCTGGCGAGGACATTACGGACCCGCGCGCGAACGCGGATCGGATCCGCGCGCGCATCGGCGTCGTGTTCCAGCACTACAACCTGTTCCCACACATGTCGGTGCTGGACAACGTGACCCTGGCTGCCCGCAAGGTGCACGGCTGGGAGAAGGACCGCGCCCGCGAGCGCGGCATGGAGCTGTTGGACCGCATCGGCTTGAAGGACAAGGCGAAGGAGTACCCGGATCGCCTGTCGGGCGGCCAGCAGCAGCGAGTCGCCATCGCACGCGCGCTCGCCACGCACCCGGAGCTGCTCCTGCTGGACGAGATTACGGCGGCGCTGGACCCGGTGCTCGTGGGCGAGGTCCTCGACCTCGTGCGCGAGATCAAGGAGCAGGGCTCGACCATCCTCATGGCGACGCACGAGATCAGCTTCGCCCGCCAGGCGGCTGACCGCGTCGTGTTCCTGCAAAACGGACAGATCGTCGAACAGGGCCCGCCCGAGCAGGTCATCGACAACCCGCGCGAGCAGGAAACCCGGGACTTTCTGGCGCGCATCCTGCACTGAGACGTGTGAAACCAGACGGGGGGTGGCCAACTCATCGTTGGCCACCCCCCTTCTCATCCACTCGCAACGTGGTCCATTCCTGCAGGAATCCTCTCAGGGGAAAGAGCTAGCCCACTCGCACCGCAGATGCTAAGGTATTTACACGTACGGATAATGTCCGTACGAGCGAAAGAGGAATTAATATGAGCATTGCAAAGACACAGCGTCTGGAACTACGCCTCACCGAGGAACAGAACACTCTCATTCGCAGCGCCGCCACATACACATCTCGCAGCATCAGCGATTTCGTCCTCTCCGCAGCCACATTGGAGGCAGAGCGACGGCTCGCCGACCAGCGCTTCTTCATTCTGAACGAAGAGGAGCACGCCCGCTTCGAAGAAATCCTTACGGCCTCGCCGACAGACGATCCCAAGCTGCGCAAACTCTTTGATCGCCCCTCGCCCTTCGGCACTCACATCGACCTGAACACACCGAGCACCTCCAAAAACTGATGTACGTATCAGTCCTGCAAGAGCCGCGGCCTCTCGAGCGGAGGGATGACCGATCATGCTTCCAATCGGGCAACACTGAGATCGACGATTGGTTCCACCGATTTGCGTGGCAGAACCATCGAGAAGGCAACGCTCGTGTTTTCGTCACGAGGCAGGAACCAGAGACACTTGGTTTCTACTCCCTGTCGATGGGAGCAGTAGAACGCAGCAAACTCCCAGATGCCCTTAAACCCGGTCGGCGCCCGGAGCCATGCCCAGTTCTCCTGCTCGCGCGACTCGCCGTCGACCAGCGCGCGCAGGGACGAGGCATAGGCGCAGCTCTCCTCAAAGATGCACTCTTGCGAGCCTACAAGCTCAGCGATGAGGTGGGATTCGCTGCCCTCCTGGTCCACTGCGCCAACGACCACGCACGCGACTTCTACCTCAACCAGTGCTCACAGTTTGTGCCCTGCCCAGGAGCAGAGAATCACCTGATGCTACCGCTGCGGGCACTGCGGGAATTTATTAACACTCTCTAACACCCAGCGGCCGGAACACAACGCACAGGGCCCAGGATCCGCAGATCCTGGGCCCGAAGCGTTGTCAGTATGGAATCAGTTGGCGCCCTCGGTGATGGTCACCTTGAAGTCGGTGGTGATGCCGTCCGGATCGGTCAGGCTCACGATCACCGGGTCGTCGTCCTCGCCCAGCGCACGCAGCGGGTGCAGGGTGACGACGTTCTTCTCGGACTTGCCGACCTCGAGGGCGGTCGGGTCAGAGACCTCGATCTTCCACTTGGCGGCCTTGTCGGATTCAGCCAGCTTGATCTTCAGGTCGCGCTTCTCGGGGACCTTGATGCCGCTGTCGTCGATCTGAGCGATGGGACGCTCGACCGTCTTGACGTCCTTCGGGGTCACGTAGGAGTGAGCGGAATCGGAATCGGTGGCGCAGCCGGTCAGGGCGGTCATGCCCAGGCCGAGAGCCAGCACTGCAGTAAGGATGGAACGCTTGTTCATAACCACCATACTAAGCATCCATCCTCATAGATACGCATTACAAGGCCCGTTTTGGGACGATGTCACACCATCTCACGTCACATGGACCAGACCAGCGCCCCCGACTCAACGTCCGCCCAGTACGAGCTGGCAAACTCCGCCCACTGCTGCGGGAACTGCAGCTGCGGGCTGTGCGTGCCCCCTCGGATGATGCTCTCGCGGGCACCCAGGTCGGCGGCCTCCTCGGCGTACCACGAGGGCGGCCAGATCTCGTCCTGGTCCCCGTACAGCACGTGCACGGGCACGCCCGTGGCCGCGAGCGCCGGGGTGTCGGGGCGCAGCTGGGAGAGGATGCGGGCGATACCCACCAGGTTTTCCGAGGCTGTGTCCAGTGCGCGAATACGTTGAAATTCCGCCCATCCGACGCCGGGTTCGTCGAAGTTCATGTCCGGGAAGTAGGTGCGCAGCACCTGCTGGCGCGCGCCGGG
>CAUTGT010000053.1:0-6759 GCA_963537735.1 uncultured Actinomycetaceae bacterium
TGCCGTCAGCGTTGATCGCACGGGGGCAGTGGTCGTTCGTGAACACGGCCGCGGGACCGACAAACACGCCGTCGGCGAGGGAGGCGGGCTCGTAGACGAGCGCGTAGTTCTGGATCTTGCAGCGCGCACCGACTCTCACGCCTTCGCCGATGTAGGCGCCACGTCCAATGATCGTCTGGTCCCCGATCCGCGCGTCCTCGCGTACCTGGGCGAGGTGCCAGACGCGCGCGCTGGGAGCGACGATCGCGCTGGGGGCGACGTCGGCACTGGGCTCGATCACTGGGTCTCCCTGTCGTTGTCTGCGTGCGCGCGTGCGCGCATCGGGGCGCTCGGTGCCCTTCCGGATACCCAACACTATAGGCGCGCGCCCATCCCGATGTGCGACACTAATCAAATGCAGATCGACTCCGACACGTGGGTAGTGATCCCCGCGTTCAACGAGGCGCCCGTCATCGGGGGCGTCGTCACGGAAGTCCGCACCTTTTTTCCGCGTGTCCTCGTCGTCGATGACGCTTCGAGTGACGACACCGCTGCCGTCGCCCGCGCCGCGGGGGCCTACACCGCGCGACACCCGCTCAACCTGGGGCAGGGCGCTGCCCTCCAAACCGGATTCGATGCGGCCCTCGCCCGCGGGGCGCGCTACATCGTCACCTTCGATGCCGACGGGCAGCACGACCCCGCCGAGGCGGCAGCCATGGTCGAGCGCGCACGCCGGGAGGATCTCGCGTTCGTCCTCGGCTCTCGTTTCCTGTCGGGTTCCCCATCCTCGGCGGGTAGGGTCAAACGGGCCATGCTGCGCCTGGGAGCGTGGGTGACCAGGCTGCGCACGGGCTTGGATCTCACGGACACGCACAACGGGCTGCGCGTCATCCGCGCCGACGCCCTCGCCCACGTGCATCTCACCCACGCACGCATGGCCCACGCCTCGCAGATCGTTTCCCAGCTGGCCGCCTGTGGCCTGCCCGGCGCCGAGCACCCGGTGACGATTTCCTACACGGACTATTCCCGGGCGAAGGGCCAGCCTCTGCTCAACTCCGTCAACATCGTCGTCGACCTCGCGTTGGGGGGACGATGAGCGCCTACCTCGCCATCCGCGTCCTCCTGCTCCTCGCCCTCGCGCTCACCGCGTGGTGGCTGGTGCGCCCGGTGTCCTCGGCCTCGTCCCTGGCGATGCGCCGCCTCGGCATCGGAGCGGTCGTCGCCGCGGCTATCGTGGCCATCCTCGTACCCTCACTGGCCAACACGGCGGCCCGCGCAATCGGCGTTGAGCGAGGGGTTAACCTGATCGTCTACGGCCTCGTCATCGCGTTGATCGCGCAGATGGTGACCGGCTACCGACGCGAGGCCCGCGCCGAGGAGCGCATGGCCGCGCTGGCCCGATCCCTTGCTCTCGCGCACGTCCTTCCCCCCGATGATCCGGGGGACGCGCGCACCGAGACGGGCAGCTCACACACTGATGCGAGCGGAGTGGAACGCGCCGCTAACGGCCCTGCTTCACCGACAAACACGCCAGATAACGATATGGTTACGAATGATGAGTAACGTGAATCTGCGACCGATCCAGCACTCGGCCGTCAACTTTGGACGCTTCGGCTTCCTGCGTAGCGCGCTCGCCGTGCTCCTGGCCGGGGTTCTGTTTGCCGTGTCCTCCGCGGGCTTCGTGTACAACAAGCTGAGCACTCAGTTCGCCAACCGCGTCGTCAAGATCGACGACTACTCAAGCGACGAACAGAACAAGGCAACACCCGATTCTTTTGATGGTCGCGCCGTCAACATCCTCGTGGTCGGCACCGACTCGCGTAACGGCGCCAGCGGCGAGCTGGGCGCGGGCGACGCAGATGACGTTCCCGGCCTGCGTAACGACTCGACGATGGTGATTCACATCAGCGCGGACCGCTCTCGCGTGCAGATCGTTTCCATCCCCCGCGACACCCTCGTGGACATCCCGTCGTGTAAGCACCGCGACGGCACGACCAGCGAGCCGACCACGGACGACATGTTCAACAATGCGATGGTCTACGGTGCAAACGGTGGCGACGAACCGGAAGACGTCGGCCCTGGAATCGCGTGCGTGCGCTCGACCGTCGAAAAGCTCTCCGGCATGTCCATTGACGCCTTCGTGGTCGTTGATTTCGCGGGCTTTATTAACATGATCGACTCCCTGGGCGGCGTCTGGTTCAACATCCCCGAGCGCATCGACGACGACTCGGCCCAGCTCTACATCGACGAGGGCTGCTGGAAGCTGTCGGGCACGCACGCGCTGGCCTACATGCGCTCGCGCAAGGGCCAGGGCGACGGCTCCGACATCTCCCGTATCGGCCGCCAGCAGCAGCTGATTTCCGCGATGCTGCGCGAGCTGCAGGAGAAGAACTACGTGACGGACCCCGGCTCGCTCATCAACTTCCTGCAGGCAGCGATTTCCTCGGTGATCGTTTCCCCCAACCTGGGTAGCGCCAGCTCGGACGCGTCCCTCCTCATCAACGTGCTGCAGAACATCGACCGTCCCAACATCCAGTTCGTGACAATGCCGGTCGAGGAACCCTCCTGGGATCCGAACCGCCGCATCCCCTCTGAGCCGATGGCCCGCAACGTGTGGAGCGCCCTGAAGAATGACCAGGCCCTGCCCGTGGGCACGACCTACACGGACGGCAACGGCGCGCAGCTCGTTGTTCCCGATCCGACCGCGACGCCCGCTCCTTCGACGCCCGCTCCGACGCAGGCTCCGACGACCGACCCCAGCTCGGAGGAGACCTCCACGGATAACACCGAGCAGTCCGCCTCCGTGTCGAATAACGCGGCGAACGAGGAAGCCGCCAAGAAGTCAGCCGCCACCTGCCCGCCGAAGAACCAATGAGCAATCCTCCTTCGTTTACGCCTGACCCGAAGCGACGCCGTCCCGGATCCGACGACGCTCACGTCGTTGGTGAGGAGGTGCGCGGTGGCGCGCCCACTCCCCCTCCGGAGGCCCTGGCCCCGCAGATGTGGAGGATCTCCGACGACGAGGCCGCGGCGGCTCGCCCGCTGATGCCGCGCACGCTGGACCAGCCGCAGAGGGACTCTCAGTCGATTTTCCCGCGCCGCACCCCGGCCCAGCAGCCGCCGTCCTTCCAGCCGGCCTCGGCCGCAAACCCGCCGTCCTACGCGCCGGGGTCCGGCCGTTCGTCGGGCTCGGGCACGTACGCCCCGTCGGGCAACGGCCCTCGTCAGGTGACGATCAACCGCTCCCACAGCGCACCCGCAGCGGCCCCCGCGCCGCTCGCTCCCACGGCTCCTGTCGCGAAGCCGAGGCGACGCAAGCGCCGCCACCCAATCCTCAAGACCCTGTGTCTGTTTCTGGTCCTCGTCCTCGCGTGGGGCGGATTCCTCATGTGGGATGCGAACACGAACATGGGCCGCGTGAGCGCCCTGTCGGGGGCCGCCGACACACCGGGCACGACCTACCTGCTAGCGGGATCCGACTCGCGTGCCGACGGCGCCGTCCAGGATGGTTTCAACGAGTCCGAACGCGCCGACTCGATCATGCTCGTCAACGTCGCCCCAAACGGGCAGAAGGTCGCGCTGTCCATTCCGCGTGACACCTATGCGGAGATCCCGGGAGTGGGCTGGGACAAGATCAACGCCTCCTACGCATACGGCGGCCCACAGCTGCTCGTGGAGACCGTCGAGAAGCTGACGGGGCTCACCGTCGATCACTTCGTGCAGATCGGCATGGGTGCCGTGCCCGACATGGTGGACGCCGTCGGCGGTGTCGAGCTGTGCTACGACAACGACGCGGACGACCAGTATTCCGGCCTGAAGTGGACCGCTGGCTGCCACACGGTGGACGGCACGACCGCCCTGCAGTTCTCGCGTATGCGCTACCAGGATCCCGAGGGCGACATTGGCCGCACGAAGCGTCAGCGCCAGGTGATTTCGAAGGTTATTTCCTCGGCAGCCTCGCCCTCAACCCTCGTTAATCCCGCAAAGACGCTGCGCGTGGAGCGCGCCGGCTCGAAGTCCTTCACCATCGACGAAGATTCCTCAGTCGTGACGGTCGCATCGCTCGTGTGGGCGCTGCGCGGCGCTTCGTCGAATCAGATGATGGGCGTCCCCCCGATCGAGTCGCTGAACTTCACGACGAACGCCGGGGCCTCTGCTGTCCTGCTACGTGACACGACCGCGGACGACTTCTTTGCCAAGCTCCGTGCGGGCACGCTGACGACAGCCGACCTCAACCAGGTCGACGGGGGCTGACGCACTCCGTCCGGCCCCGCCAATAGGCGACAGATAAGCTCCGGCCTCGTTCCCACTGTCAGGAACGAGGCCGGAGCTCTGTCTTCACTGAAACGCGCTCAGGAGCCGGGGACGGTGATCGGGCGCGGACCCGCCTGCCAGCCTTCCCACGCGGAGGTGAGGATCTCGTCGAGGCCGTTGTTGGCCTTCCAGCCCAGGTCCACGCCGATGGACAGCGGGTCGCCGATCAGCTTGGGCGGGTCGCCCGCGCGGCGGTCCAGCTCCTCGACCGGGAAGTCCCATCCGATGACGCGGCGCAGGCCGTCGATGATCTCGCGCACGGAGGTGCCCAGGCCGGTGCCCACGTTGTAGGTGTGGTGGTCGGGCTGGCGCCCCTCGGCGAGCACGTCGAGCGCTGCAATGTGGGCCTCGGCCAGGTCCAGGACGTGGATGTAGTCGCGCACGCAGGTGCCGTCCGGGGTGTCGTAGTCGGTGCCGAAGATCTTGGCGCTCTCGCCGCGCTCGATGCGGTCGAGGACCATGGGGATCAGGTTCATGATGGCCGGGTCGGCCAGATCGGGCCAGCCGGCGCCCGCGACATTGAAGTAGCGCAGGCCGATCCACTTCAGGTCCCAGGCACGCTCGCAGTCAGCCATCATCCACTCGCCGATCAGCTTGGTTTCGCCGTAGGGGTTGATGGGGTGTCCGGCCATGTCCTCGGTGACGACCTCGGCGGTGGGGATGCCGTAGACGGCGGCCGAGGAGGAGAAGATCATCTGGTCGACGCCGGCGTCCTCCATGGCAGCCAGCACGTTGGCCATGCCGCCGATGTTCTGCTGGTAGTACCAGGCGGGGCGCTTGACGGACTCTCCGACCTGCTTGCGGGCGGAGAAGTGGATGACGGCCGTGACGTCCTCGTCCACCATGAGGTTGGAGAGAACGGAACGGGCTTCATCGGTAGCGACATCGAGGCGAACCAGGGGCGTGTCCCCGATCCTGGCCGCATTGGAGGTGGACAGGTCGTCGACGACGACGACGCGATCCCCGCGCTGACGCAGGAGGCGGACAACGTGTGCGCCGATGTAGCCGGCGCCGCCACAAACGAGAATGCTCATGGCTTCAGGATACGACGCGGCGCCCCCTTGCGGCTACCCGCGCGGTGCTTGTGTTGTGCGGCCTCAGCGCGCCTGGGAGACGCGCTGGGCGAGGGCCGCGCCCTTTGCGCTGGCCACGTCGCGGAGGTCCTTCTGGAAGGTACGCATCGAGGCGCGCAGGGATTCGGCGTGTTCCCCTTCGCCGGCGCCGAGGATGCGCGCGGCGAGCAGTCCCGCGTTGCGTGCACCTGCGATGGAGACGGTCGCGACGGGCACGCCCGCGGGCATCTGGACGATAGAGTGCAGGGAGTCGACGCCGTCGAGGTGCTTGAGGGGCACGGGCACGCCGATGACGGGCAGTTCGGTGAGTGCGGCGAGCATGCCGGGCAGGTGGGCCGCTCCCCCGGCTCCGGCGATGATGACGCGCAGGCCGCGCTCCGAGGCGGATCGGCCATAGGCGACCATGTCCTCGGGCATGCGGTGGGCGGAGACGACGCCGACCTCGCAGGCGATGCCGAATTCGGCGAGTGCGCCGACGGCGGCTTCCATCGTGGGCCAGTCGGAGTCGGAGCCCATGACGACGCCGACGAGCGGGTTGTCGCCGGTGGCGGTCAGCTGGATGTCAAGCTCGGTGGTCATGGGCGGTCCTTTCGGGAGGGAACGAGGCCGGGGCACCTGGTCCCTCGGCCGCGGACAGTGTGAGGGTTAGTCGGTGGGGGCCTCGCCCCGCAGGGCGATGACGGCCGCCCGGGCACGCTCAAGAGCGAGGGCAGGATCCGCGTCGACGACGGTGACGTGGCCGAGCTTGCGGCCCGGGCGCACCTCCTTGCCGTAGAGGTGGACCTTTGCTCCCGCTCCCCCGGCTGCGAAGGCTTCCGCGAGGGCGCGCGCGGGCTGAGCATGGGAGGAGCCGAGCAGGTTGACCATGACTGCGTACGTGCCCGGAGTATGCAGCTGCGTGGAGCCCAGCGGCAGGTCGAGGACGGCGCGCAGGTGCTGCTCGAATTGGCTCGTGACGGCCCCATCGATGGTCCAGTGTCCCGTGTTGTGGGGGCGCATGGCGAGCTCGTTGACGAGGACACGTTCGTCCGCGCCCTCACCGACGACGAACATTTCCACGGCGAGGACGCCGGTGACGCCCAGCTCGTCGGCGATGCGCTCGCCGATGCGGCGTGCCTCGGCGGCTGTCTCGGGTCGGATGCCGACGGCGGGGGCCACGACCTCGGCACACACGCCGTCCACCTGCACAGTGGAGGCGACGGGCCACGAGGCGATCTCACCCGAGGGGGTCCGCGCAAGGAGCGCCGCCACCTCGCCGGTGAAGGGCACGAGGGCCTCGGCCAGCAGGGGGCCGTTGCCCCACCAGGAGGACACGTCTGCGGAGCTGTGGGCGATCGTCACGCCGTGCCCGTCGTATCCGCCGCGCGGGGTCTTGACGATGAGGGGCCATCCG
>CAUTGT010000054.1:0-6759 GCA_963537735.1 uncultured Actinomycetaceae bacterium
TTTTCCTCCACTAGCGTGGACACCAACGGTCTTCGGCACGGATCAGCTTAACAGGCCTGGCAATAGCGCGCAAGCAACGGGGCGAGCATCACAGACGAGGCCGGGGCCGGCCGCGCGCAGTCCGCCGCTGGGCAGATGCGCGAGGCTGGCCCCACCCCCAGTCAGACGAGCGTCCACCCCGCTGCCCGCGTACGCGCGTCCCAGAATGCCCGGTATTGACCGTTCTCCTGGGCGTAGAGCTGCTCGTGCGTGCCGATCTGTGCGACGCGTCCAGTCTCACTGAGGACAACGATTTGGTCGGCGGCCGTGATCGTATCGAGCTTATGCGCGATGACGATGAGGGTTGCGTCGCGCCGCAGGGCTGCCATGGCATCGGTGACGCGGGATTCGTTCTCGGGGTCAAGCGCGCTCGTGGCCTCGTCGAAGAGGACGACGGGCGCGGCTTTCAGGAGCGCACGTGCGATAGAGACGCGCTGGCGTTCGCCGCCTGACAGGGCTCGGCCGGCCTCGCCGACGGGGGTGTCCCAGCCGAGCGGTAGGCGTTCGACGATCTCGTCGACTCCGCTCAGGCGGGCTGCTTCCTCAATGTCCGCCCGGGTAGCGTCGGGGTTTCCGACGCGCACGTTAGCCTCGAGGGTGTCGTCGAAGAGGTAGACGTCCTGGAAGACAAGGGACAGCTGCGCCATGAGGTCGGCGGTCTCCCAGTCGCGCACGTCGCCAGCTCCCACGCGGACGCTGCCCGCATCCACGTCGTAGAAGCGTGCGATGAGGCGCGCAATGGTGGTCTTACCACAGCCCGAGGGGCCCACGATCGCGGTCATGGTTCCGGGGTCCACGCGGAAGGACACGCCCTGTAGGACCGGGCGGTCGGCCTCGTAGGAGAAGGAGACGTCCTCGAGGGCAACGGATGCGCCCGACGAGGCCGGGGCCTCGCCGGAGGATCGCCGACCGTCGGGCGTCGGCAGTTCGGGTGCGGAGAGGATCTCGTGGCTGAGGTCCAGGACGGGGCGCCGGGTTTCGAAGGCGGAGGCGAGCGCCCCAATGTCGACGAGGATCTGCGTGAAACGTAGGAGCAGGCCGATAGACACGACTGCCTCCACCGGGCCGACGGTACCTGCGATTGACAGCCAGCCAATCGCGCAGATAAGCGTCACGACGACGGTCTGGGCGGCCATGCCATTGACGATCTGGCCAACCGTCTCCCTCATGAGTGAGCGTCGCGCTGCCACCCCGTATGCGTCCTCTGCTCGCACGAGGGGCTCGTAGGAGGAGGATCGTCCACATGCGCGCAGTGCACCCTGCTTGGTCGCGTATTCGACGATGCGGTGGGACAGCTCGCGAGCGGGAGGTTCCTTGAGGGCGGCCCCCGACTGCAGGCAGCGGCGTGCCACCCACACTCCCCCGCCGATGACCGGGATCGCTGCCAGGCACACCAGTCCAAGGACCGGCGAAAACACGGTGATGCCGACGAGCATCGTCGCCGAGGTGACAATCGCGGCGACGAGGGGCGAGTACATGTGCGCGAAGATCTCACCCAGAACCATGAGCTCGCGCGAGACAAGGCGGGATGTCTTTCCGGCCGTGTCCGCGCGGAAGGACCCGAGCGGCAGGGACGCGACCTTGTCGCCGATCGCGCGGTGCATGTTCGACAGGAAGTCGAAGGCCACCGAGTAGGAGCGCATGGAGAGCAGGTACTCGACGACGAACGAGGCGCCGGCACACACGCCAAGCACAACGAGCCAGGCACGCAGGCTCATGCCCCACGCGGGATTGCCCGAGGTCAGGGCAATGGAGGCCGGGATAAAAGCAACTAGGGAGACTCCGCGCACCACGCCGACGATGCAGGACAGGACGCTCGCCTGGGCGAAGTCGGCTCGCCCCTGCTCGGAGAGGGGTTCGCGTAGCCGGGAGATGAGGCCGAACATGTCAGTGTCCTTTCGCGGGTGCGCTCATGCGCCGCATGTACGGGTGGTCGGCGAGCTGGTCGGGCGTGCCCAGCGCAATGAGGCGGCCTGCCTCGAGAATGGCAATCTGGTCGACGCCGGCGATCGAGGCGGCGCGGTGCGCGATGACCAGGACCGTCTTTCCCTGCACGAGGCGCGAAAGCGCCGCCTGGATATCGGCTTCGGCTTCCGGGTCGGTGAAGGCCGTGGCCTCGTCGAGGACGAGGATGGGGGCGTCGACGAGGAGGGCTCGAGCGATCGCGATTCGTTGTGCTTGGCCACCCGAGGGGTGGGCGTCCTCCCCGATGACGGTGTCGAGGCCTCGGGGCAGAGAACGCACGTAGTCGTCGATGCGAGCGGCGCTGGCCGCCTCCCACACCGCGTCGTCGCTGGCACCCGGAACTGCGAGTGCGATGTTGTCGCGAACGGAGATATCGAGGAGCTGCGGATCCTGGAGGACGAAGGAGACGTGCCGGTAGAGAACGTCGGGGGCGATGTCGCGAGCATCAACACCACCAATGCGCACGCTCCCCCGGTCCGGGTCGGCGAAGCGCGCAACCAGCGTCGCGAGCGTCGACTTTCCCGATCCAGAGGAACCAACGAGGGCGGTCACCGAGCCCTCGGGGATCGTCAGGCTCACGTCATCCAGCGCGAGGGTTGCCCCGTAGGAGAAGGACACGCCGTCGATCTCGATATCAGTTCGCTGCGGCTTCGCACTTCCCCCGGCGGGCAGCGGATCGACGGAGAGTAGGTCCACGATGCGCAGCGCTGCAGCCCCGGCGATCTGGTAGGCCCAGGTCGTCGTACCCAGCACCTCGATGGCCGCCGGGATGACGAGGGCGATGAGCGCGCAGGTGATCACCTGGACCGGGCTCACGATGCCCGAGGCCGCGAGCGCGGAACCGCCCGCCGTGGAGATCAGCAGGATCAGGGAGGGAGACACGGTCGCCTGCCCCAGTGCGGACCCCTTCAGCAGCGGACCGCACCAGTCGACGTAGAACCGGGAGAAGTCCTCGGCGGCCCGTGTGAATCGCTCGTGCGATCGCCCCACAGTCCCAAAAGCCTTGACGACACTGATGCCGGAGACAAACTCGACCATCGTGGACGAGACGCGCGTGAGGTGTCGGTCCATCTCAGCGGTCTTCTCCCCCATGCCGCGCATCATCCACGCATTGAGGAGTCCGTAGATGGGCAGCGTGGCGATCGACAGGAGTCCGAGTCGCCAGTCGACGACGAAGGCGTAGATGAGCAGGGATGCCGGCGCGCTCACGGCGGCTGCGGATTCGACGGGCGCGTGCGCAATGACCGTGTGCACATCGTGTGTATCGTCCTGAATGGCCTTGCGCACGGCCCCCGAGTTCGTGGATGTGAACCAGGCGAGGGGCGCTGCGGCAAGGACGCCCACCATGCGCGAGCGCACGATGTGCCCGAAACGCACGTCCGCGAAGTGGGTGACAGTCAGAGCGACGAAATAGATCCCGTAGCGCACGCCGAACGCACCCGTCAGCCACATGAGCAGCGTCATCACCTCAGCGCGATCCGGGGCAATGCCCGAGCGCGCCGCGTCCAGCAACACTTCCCCGAGCTGGACAAGGATCACGTAGGGGGCAACCGCGAGCGCACCGTAGATGAGACCGAGCAGCCGGGACAGCATCATGGCTCCACGGATGGGGGCTGTCAGTTCTTTGAAGGCACGCTGACCCGCCAGATGCGCCGCGCGCGGGTCTTCCATGCGTATGCCATCGTCATGCGGGTCACGTGGGGACGAGGCAGTGGTGTCCTCGCGCTCGTCGGTGTCGTTCATTGGTGCTCTCCTTCGCAAGCACGCTTGGCGCCCATCGGCGTGAGCGTGATGAGTTGGTCCGCGCAGGCCGACGCGAACTCGCCGTCGTGGGTAACAACTATGACGGCCGCGCCTTCGTCCGCGATGCGGCGCAGGGTGGAGGTGATGGAGTCGAGGTGCCGGGCGTCGACGCCCGACGTGGGTTCGTCAAGGATGACGACTCGGCGCCCGGTCGCCCGGGCGGCGGCAATGACGAGGCGCTGTTTTTGTCCTCCCGACAGACTCAGTGGATGCCGCTCTCCCAAGTGCGCGAGGTCGAAGTCTGCCAGGAGCTGCTCCCCTGCCTCGCCGCTCGCCCCGGACGCCCCGATCGTCAGTTCACCCGCCAGCGTGTCGGAGAACAGCTGGCGTCCGGTGTCCTGCATGACGAGAGCGCAAGCGGCGCGCCGCTGCCTGCGAGTCACCTCGTGGCTGTCCAGGGTGATCGTCCCGGAATCGGGAGCGGCCAGCCCACACAGCACGCGCACGAGGGTCGTTTTTCCGGCGCCGTTCTCCCCTGCGATGCAGGTGATCTGCCCTGCCGGAAAATCGACGTCAAGCCCCTCGAACACGGGAGCATTCCCGTAGGAGAAGCTCAGGTCCCGGCAGGACAGACACCCATCCCCTTCGGCCGCGGCCTTCGCCCCGGTGCCACTCGAGTGCACCCAGGCCTCGGCAGGCCCAGGGTCCACGAGGGTCCGTAGGCCGAGCGAGCACCGCTGCGCGTCGTCCAAGGAGTAGAACTCTTCGCCTGTCCACCGACGCGTGATTGTTCCACCCTCCATGAGGAGCACCTGATCGGCGAGCCCACGCAGGAAGTGGAGGCGATGCTCGACGACGATAATCGTCATCCCCTGGTCTTTGAGGATCGCGAGGGCGCGTCGCACGTCGGCGATGGCATCTGGATCCAGGTTCGACGTCGGTTCGTCGGCGAGGAGGACCGGGGCACCGGATGCCAGGGCGCAGGCGAGCGCCACCTTCTGCAGCTGGCCGCCCGACAGGGTGGACAGCTTGCGGTCCATCACATGCGCGATGCCCATGAGGTCGGCGGCGCGCTCGCTGCTCTCGATCAGGGCCTCGCGGTCACGACCGTAGTTTTCCCCGCAGAAGGCCAGTTCCTCGGCGACGGTATCGCAGAAGAACTGGGTGCGGGGGTTCTGGAATACCGAGGAGCACAGGTGCCCGACCTCGGTCAGGGGAACCTCGGCGAGGTCACGACCGTTGATCCGCACCGCGCCTTCCAGCTCTCCCGGCGTCATCTGAGGGACGAGGCCGGTGAGCGCCCGCATGAGCGTCGACTTCCCGCAGCCCGAGGATCCGCACACGAGTGTGAGGGTGCCCGGCCGGGCGGACAGGTCGACCCCGGCGAGCGCGTCGACGCGATCACCCGTCAACTCGCTGACGTAGGAGAACGACAGGGATTCAACGTCAATCATGGGAGTACTCCGAGGTAAGCGCTGAACTCAATGGCGACGACGCCGGCGACGCACACGAGGGCCGCCGCATCCCAGGCGCTGGCCCGCAGCCGCGTCAGCGAGGTGGGAGGCGTGGGGCCACCCAGGCCTCGAATGACGCTCGAGGCCGCCAGGTCGTCGGCCACGCGCGCGATGGAGGACAGCAGAGGAACGAGGAAGCGCTCGGCGATCACGAGGGGGTGGCGCAGAACACCGCGAATCCCGAGGTCGACGCCGCGCATCTCCATCGCCTCGCGAATGGCAACCGCCTCCGCCCCAACCGTAGGGATCACACGGAACGCGACGGCGAGGGCGTCGACGAACACGCGCGGCAGGTGAACCGCACGCAGCGCCGCTTTCATCTGACCGATCCGCGTCGTCCGGTACACGTAGAGGGCGAGGCCAAAGCCCGCGAAGAATCGCGCAAACCAGAATGCGATCGCGGCGCACGTGCCGATCACGAGGACCACGCTACGCGGCGCCCCCATGCCCTCGAGCCACGTGACGAGGAAGGGCGAGCCGAGGCTGAATGCGTCGCAGACGAGGCAGCCGAGCCCGGTGCGTGCTGCGGTGGCTCCACCCACCTCCCACAGGAGCGCAAGCACCGCGAGCAGCTGCACCGCCAGCAGCGTGGATGTGGGGCTCGCGCGCATGACGAGCGCGTTGAGGACGAGGAGGGCGAGGAGCTTAGTGCGCGGATCCAGCCTGCTCGCTGACTCGCCTGGGGCGTCCTCGGCGAGCGAGATCTCAGGCAACGCCAGCCTTCGCGAAGTGCTTGCGCAGGAGGAAGCGCCCGATGAGTCCACCGATGCACGCGACGATCATCGCGACGACGACCCATCCGCCGATGACGGCGGGGCTAAAGAGCGCACGCATAGCATCCGCGTAGTCCTGACCCATCTGGGATGCCACGTCCTCGTAATAGGGGTCCGGAGCGAAGAAGATCGGGGCGAGCGGACCGATCATCCACAGGGAAAACAACATGTACGCGGCGATGTTTCGCGGGGCGCTCACGTAACCGCCACCGCGGGCGATGAGGTCACCGAGGAAGCCAAGGATGAGAGCCGCCGGCACGGTCACCCACGCGTGGCCGGTCACCACCATGAGGAAAGCGACGATGCCTCCCATGATCGTGAGCGTGCCGAACATGCGCGAACGCACCAGCATGAGGAGGACGACCGGCCCGTTGAGGAGGAGGCCAACGATCCAGCCGACGAACATGAATGCCGGCCCGAAGAAGCCCAGCATCCCCGAGCACCACATAAGAACGAAGTAGACGGCGGTAAAAGCGCCAATCGTGACGGCCGAGCGCGCCTTTGTCACACCCGACCCGGTAACCTGAGACATTTTCGCAACCCTTCGCGAATATAGGTTTATCGAAGCGAACTAAGGTTACCCTATTCCGAGAGCATATTGAGTGACCTACGTCCCTTTTCTCGCAATCTGGCACGGATCAATCAAGCCGCATCCCCCACTAAAAAACCGGGCCCCGCGCAGCAGTGCTGCGCGGGGCCCGGATGCTTGATCAGCGAGCGAGGCT
>CAUTGT010000055.1:0-6734 GCA_963537735.1 uncultured Actinomycetaceae bacterium
GGTGACACGACCGGAACCAACGGTGCGGCCACCCTCACGGATGGCGAAGCCGAGGCCGGGCTCCATAGCGATGGGCTGGATCAGCTCAACGGAGATCTCGGTGGTGTCGCCAGGCATGACCATGTCGGTGCCCTCGGGGAGGGTGATGACGCCGGTCACGTCCGTGGTACGGAAGTAGAACTGCGGACGGTAGTTCGAGAAGAACGGGTTGTGACGGCCGCCCTCTTCCTTCTTGAGGATGTAGACCTGGCCCTCGAAGTCCGTGTGAGGCGTGATGGAGCCGGGAACGGCCACAACCTGGCCACGCTCGACCTCGTCGCGCTTGGTGCCACGGAGCAGCAGACCACAGTTCTCGCCGGCCCAGGCCTCGTCCATCGACTTGTGGAACATCTCGATGCCGGTAACCGTGGTCTTCTGGGGCTCACGGATACCGAGGATCTCGACCTCGGAGTTGATGGGCAGCTTGCCACGCTCAACACGACCGGTGACGACCGTGCCACGACCGGTGATCGTGAAGACGTCCTCGATCGGCATGAGGAAGGGCTTGTCCATGTCGCGCTCGGGGGTGGGGATGTAGGAATCCACCGCGTCCATGAGCTCCTCGACCTTGGCAACCCACTCCGGGTCGCCCTCGAGGGCCTTCAGAGCGGACACCTGGATGATCGGGGCGTCGCGGTCGAAGTCCTGGGACTCGAGCAGGTCGCGGCACTCTTCCTCAACCAGCTCCAGCATCTCCTCGTCGTCGACCATGTCGGCCTTGTTGAGGGCGATGAGGATGGTGGGGACGCCGACCTGACGGGCGAGCAGAACGTGCTCGCGGGTCTGGGCCATGGGGCCGTCGGTGGCGGCGACCACGAGGATCGCGCCGTCCATCTGGGCCGCGCCGGTGATCATGTTCTTGACGTAGTCGGCGTGGCCGGGGGCGTCAACGTGAGCGTAGTGACGCTCAGCGGTCTGGTACTCGACGTGGGAGACGTTGATCGTGATGCCACGATCGCGCTCTTCGGGAGCGTTGTCGACCTGATCGAAGGGGGTGAACTCGTTGAGTTCGGGGTACTTGTCGTGCAGCACCTTGGTGATAGCTGCCGTCAGCGTCGTCTTGCCGTGGTCAACGTGACCAATCGTGCCGATGTTGACGTGCGGCTTGGTGCGCTCAAACTTGGCCTTCGCCACTTGTGTCCTCCTGGACTCGGGTAGATATTCTCAGCCTACGGCTAGGTGCCACTTTAACACCCCTGGGGCTTGAGACCTACTGGGTTTACTTGTGTGTGAGGCGGCTCGCAGGGCAGGTCACCCTGCCCCACGAGCCCCCGGTGGGACTCAGTTGCCCCGAGACTTGCCGACGATCTCGTCCGCGACGGCGCGCGGAACCTCGGCGTAGCTGTCGAACTCCATGGAGTAGACAGCGCGGCCCTGCGTCTTGGAGCGCAGGTCGCCCACGTATCCGAACATCTCGGACAGCGGGACCTGAGCCTTGACGACGCGCACGCCGTGCTGCTCGTCCATCGACGAGATCTGGCCACGACGAGAGTTGAGGTCGCCGATGACATCGCCCATGTACTCCTCGGGAGTACGAACCTCAACGGCCATGATCGGCTCGAGGAGGACGGGGTTAGCCTTCTTAGCAGCTTCCTTCAGCGCCATCGAGCCAGCAACCTTGAACGCCATTTCGGAGGAGTCAACCTCGTGGTAGGCGCCGTCGAGCAGCGTGGCCTTGATGTCAACCATCGGGTAGCCGGCGAGAACGCCGGACTGCATGGCGTCCTTGATGCCCGCGTCGACCGACGGGATGTACTCGCGAGGAACGCGGCCACCGGTGACCTTGTCCTCGAACATGTACTCTTCCTCGGAGTCGGCCGGGAGGGGCTCCAGGGCGATGATGACACGCGCGAACTGGCCGGAACCACCGGTCTGCTTCTTGTGCGTGTATTCGTACTTCTCGACCGTCTTGCGGATGGTCTCGCGGTACGCAACCATCGGGTTACCCACGTTGGCCTCGACCTTGAACTCGCGACGCATACGGTCGACGATGATGTCGAGGTGGAGCTCGCCCATACCACCGATGATGGTCTGGCCGGTCTCGGGGTCGAGCTCGACGGTGAACGTCGGGTCCTCTTCCGCCAGCTTCTGGATGGCGACGCCCATCTTCTCCTGGTCGGCCTTCGACTTGGGCTCGACGGCGACCTGGATAACGGGGGCGGGGAACGTCATCGACTCGAGGACGATCGGCTTATCGATCGCGGACAGCGTGTCGCCGGTCGTGGTGTCCTTGAGGCCGATCACCGCGTAGATGTGGCCAGCGTGCGCCACGTCGACGGGGTTCTCCTTGTTCGAGTGCATCTGGAAGATCTTGCCGATGCGCTCCTTCTTGCCCTTGGTCGAGTTGAGGACCTGGGCGCCGGACTCGACCTTACCGGAGTACACGCGGATGAAGGTGAGCTTGCCGTAGAAGGGGTGAGCGGCAATCTTGAACGCCAGAGCGGAGAAGGGCTCGTTCTCGTCGGGCTTACGAGTCTCGGTCTCTTCCTCGGTCTCAGAGCCGGGGAGGAAGCCGCGAACGTCGCCGATGTCGAGCGGGGAGGGCAGGAAGTCCACGACGGCGTCGAGGACGGGCTGCACGCCCATGTTACGCAGAGCGGTACCGCAGTAGACGGGGAACGCTCGCGAGGAGATGGTCAGGAGGCGGATGCCTTCCTTGATCTGCTCGAGCGTGAGCTCGCCGTTCTCCAGGTAGGCCTCGGTCAGCTCGTCGGAGCCCTCGGCGGCGGCCTCAATGAGCGCCTCGCGGTACTCTTCGGCCTTTTCCTGGTACTCGGCGGGGATCGGGCCGCGCTCGACGATGGAGCCGTGCGTGTCGTTGCCCTTGTCGTCCTTGGCCGGGTAGGTCAGGGCCTCCATGGTCAGCAGGTCGATGTTGCCGACGAAGTCGTTCTCGGCGCCCATCGGGATCTGCATGACGATCGGGGTCGCGTGCAGGCGATCGCGGATGGTGCCAACCGAGAAGTAGAAGTCGGCGCCCATCTTGTCCATCTTGTTGATGAAGCAGATACGCGGGACGTCGTACTTGTCGGCCTGACGCCACACGGTCTCGGACTGGGGCTCAACACCCTCCTTGCCGTCGAACACGGCGACAGCGCCGTCGAGGACGCGCAGGGAGCGCTCAACCTCAACGGTGAAGTCAACGTGACCGGGGGTGTCAATGATGTTGATCTGGTTACCGTTCCAGAAAGAGGTAACGGCGGCGGACGTAATCGTGATGCCGCGTTCCTTTTCCTGTTCCATCCAGTCGGTGGTCGAGGCACCGTCGTGCGTCTCGCCGATCTTGTAGTTGATGCCCGTGTAGAACAGGATTCGTTCGGTCACGGTCGTCTTGCCGGCATCGATGTGAGCCATGATGCCAATGTTGCGGACCTTGTTGAGATCCGTCAGCACCTCTAGTGCCACGAGTGTGGTTCCTTCGTTCGAAGTAATGGGTGTTCTTGCTGCGTGAGACGAGGCCCGGTTGCCCAGGCCTCGTCTTTAAATCACCAGCGGTAGTGCGCGAAGGCGCGGTTGGACTCAGCCATCTTGTGCATGTCCTCACGGCGCTTCACAGCGGCACCGAGGCCGTTGGAGGCGTCGAGGATCTCGTTGGCGAGACGCTCGGTCATGGTCTTCTCGCGACGCTGACGCGAGAAGTCGACCAGCCAGCGCAGGGCCAGCGTCGTGGCGCGCGCGGGGCGAACCTCGACGGGGACCTGGTAGGTCGCGCCACCAACACGGCGGGAGCGGACCTCGAGGGCCGGACGGATGTTCTCGAGAGCGCGCTTGAGCACGGAGACGGGCTCCTGCTCGGTGCGCTCGCGAACGGTTTCAAGTGCGCCGTAGACGATGCGCTCGGCGACGGTCTTCTTGCCGTCGAGGAGAACGCGGTTGACCAGCTGGGTCACGACCTTGGAGCCGTAGACCGGGTCATCGACGAGGGGGCGACGGGGAGCGGGGCCCTTACGAGGCATTACTTCTTCTCCTTCTTCGCGCCGTAACGGGAACGAGCCTGCTGACGGCCGCGGACACCCTGGGTGTCGAGCGAGCCGCGGACGATGCGGTAACGCACGCCGGGCAGGTCCTTCACACGACCACCGCGCACGAGCACGATCGAGTGCTCCTGCAGGTTGTGGCCCTCACCGGGGATGTAGGCGGTCACTTCGATGCCGGACGAAAGGCGCACACGAGCGACCTTTCGCAGAGCCGAGTTCGGCTTCTTCGGCGTGGTGGTGTACACACGGGTGCACACGCCGCGACGCTGGGGGGAGCCCTTCAGCGCGGGGGTCTTCACCTTCGCGCGCTTCGAGACACGTCCCTTGCGGACGAGCTGCTGAATGGTAGGCACTGGGTCTCCAGTTTCTTTCCGTCGGCGGCCTCCCCTCGCTTCAAGGGGCGGCCCTGATTGTCAGTCTTCCGCGACTGCGTTCACCCCCGTGTGGGCACACGTGTCCGCCTGGGGGCCGGTGCGCCATGATAACCACGTGGGTCAGAGAATGACGCCCGGAGCTCCGACGGACGGAGCCCGCTCCCGGTTTCCCGGGCACAGAGGTTCCACAGAAGCGGGAACCACCCTCAAGGATAGTGGGAAACGTCGCCGTTCGTCAAAGGGGGTGCATTGTGGTTCCCCCCTCATCGACGAGGCCGGGGCACGCGAGCGCTCAGATCGTTTCCTTCGTGCTCCCCTTGTGCATGGTGAAGGGCACGCCACTGTTTCATTCGGGTATGGCCGCTGTTATGTCAACGCCGCGCAGAGGGGCCCGCAGGCGCTTGCCTGCGGGCCCCTCCCCCACGGGTGAACGGCACTCAATGCCACCCGGGGATCATGCTCCGTCCGGTTGTTCCCGGATCGGTCACTCCTCCGCCTTGTCAGCCCCGGCCTCGTCGAACGAAGCGTTGGTCTCGACGGTGATCACGGCCTCAGCCTTGCGAGCGCGGTAGCGACGGATCGCGACCAGCTCAAGTCCGAGCAGCGCGAGGATCGCGGCGCCTGCCACCACCCAGGTGATGTACTCCCACGCGTTGCGGGTGACCTCGGGCTGGCCGTTCTCATACATCCACGAGTTTGCGACCGTGTACAGGATGTTGTGCGATGCGCGGCGCAGAGAGCTCACGCCCGCGGCGTCCTGCACGTTGACCGTCGCGATCGGCATATCGATCGTCGCGAGCATCAGGTCGCCACCGTTGCGGGTGATCTGGTCCGCGTTCTGGTACCCCATGCCCGCGAAGTAGTCGGTGAGGACCATGCCGCGGAAGCCCCACTCGTCGCGCAGGACGGTGTTGAGCAGCGCCGAGTTCGCACCCGCGTACTCCGGGCCGATGTAGTTGAACGCGCTCATGATCGCGTGCGCGCCGCCGTCCTTGACGCCAATCTCGAAGGAACGCAGGTAGATCTCGCGCATCGCCTGTTCGTTCGTCCAGGTCGCCAGCATGTGCGTGCGGTTCGTTTCCTGGTCGTTGAGGGCGAAGTGCTTGAGGAAGGCGTACACACCCTTGGCCTGCGCACCCTCGATCTCCTCGGCGACCTGCGACCCCGCCAGGACCGGGTCCTCCGAGAAGTACTCGAAGTTACGGCCCGCGTAGGCGTAGCGGTGCGTGTTCGTGGCCGGCGCGTACCAGCCGGAGACCTGCATGTCGTGCGCCATCGTGCCGATCGCGTCACCGAAGGAACGTGCAAGCTCCTTGTTGAAGGTGGCCGCAACGGACACCGCGGAGGGCAGGCCGATCGAGCCGACGCCCGTGAAGTTGTTGTTCAGCGAGGCAGGGCCATCTACGTCGGAGACGCGCAGCTTGCCGATCGAGGCGATCGCGGGGGATCCGTAGCCGCCCTTGGAGACCAGGGTGTTCATTTCCTTGACGGTCAGCTGGTCGAGGAGCTGATCCCACTTCGGGTCGTCGTAATCGAGGCCCGCGAGGTCACCCAGGACGAGGCCGTTCTTGGCGCCCGTGGTGGGCATCGTGGCACCGGCCGAGGCGTCGTCGCTAGCCGCGTCGTAGTTCGACGTCGCGAGGAACTTCGCCTTGTTTGCCTCGCTCATCTCGAAGTTCGTGGGGGCTGCGGTCGCCTCCGCGAGGTTGGCAAAGCGGCCAGCGCGCGACAGGTAGGTGACGTCACCCTTGGCGTCGTCGAACTGGTTGGTGGCCACGACCTTGTCACCGTCGTGCGTGTTATCGGCGGTATTGAAGGTCTGCGTCGCATCCACCGTGTACGTCTTTTCATCGATGACGTCGTGCGAGTTGGAACGCGCGGAGATCTTGTAGTCGCCGGCCTCGAGCACGTAGGCCTTCGCATTCACCGAGTCGTAGGAGGCGAGCGAGTCGCGGTTCCAGGTGACGGTGAGCGTCTGGGACTCACCGGGCTCCAGCGCCTTCGTCTTCTCGTAAGACAGCAGGTTCGCGGAAGCCTTTTCAATGCCACCGTCCGTGTAGGGTGGGTTGTCGTAGATCTGGACGATGTCCTTGCCGGCAACCTGCCCCGTGTTCGTGACGGTCACGTCCGCGGACATAGCGCCCGTGGCCTCGTCGACCGAGATGTCGCTCATCGACTGTGAGAAGGTCGTGTAGGACAGGCCGAAACCAAACGGGTAGACGACCTCGTTGCCGTAGTCGATGACGCCCTCAGCGGCAGCGGTCTCGTACCAGCGGTAGCCGACGTAGATCGAGTCGTTGTAGTTGACGAAGGACGGCTGCGTCTGGGTGCCCTTGTTGAAGGG
>CAUTGT010000056.1:0-6606 GCA_963537735.1 uncultured Actinomycetaceae bacterium
TTTTTCGGTAACCGCGTCGTAGGCTGAGTGTCATCAAGGTTGTGGAAAAACCTCTCGGGACATCCCCCCGAGTACGACACAGCGAAGCAACAGTCTTCAAGGAGTGCGATTAATGGCAACGAGTCGAGCGCGCGCAGGCCACGCGCGGACCAAGCGAGCAGGAGTCGCGTCCCGCGCCCTGGCCGCCCTGGCCGTCGTGGCTACTGCGGCCAGCACGCTGGTCGTCTCCCAGGTCTCCGCCCCCCAGGCCGCGCAGGCCGCCCAGGAACCCGCTGCCACTGGCATCGATGTTGGTAATGTCTATGCGTCCATGGGTCAGGGGCATACCCGTGAGAACCCGACCGGCGCAAACCTGAACGACAGCATCCGCTACGGCATCGTCAAGGGCATGACTGAGAATCGTGTGAAAACGGGACAGAGCCCGATGACGACGTGGCTGGGTGGCGAGTACGCGAAGAATAATGACGCGTGGACTTACATCGCCCGCGGTGCGCCGTGGAAGTGGGATGACCAAAAGAACAATACTGGTCCCGGGGACTCTGAGGCCAGTAAGAAGTGGATGCAGTCGCACTACGACCAGTGGGCTGCGGATCCCAACAAGATCTGGGTGAACGGCCAGAGCGCCATCGGCTTCAAGCCCAACAACCCGGGCACTGTCCAGCCGGGCGAGACCTTCCTGCTCGGCGCGATCCGCCACAACAACCTGCCGATTCAGCAGGCGGCTGCTCCCGGTGGCCTCGGTCAGCCCTACCTCGTGTCGAGCCTGAACCTTCAGTTCACCAATCTGATTCCCGGTGACCCGGGCGAGTCCTTCCCCTTCATCAACCACGAAACCTTCAACACCCTGTCCTCGACGATCATCTACCGCAAGGGTGGCGCCTACATCAAGCACCCCGGTATTGCTGGGACGGGCACCTGCCGCACGGACATCGGCATCAATGGTAAGTCTGCGACAGAACCCGCAATCCCCGAGTCTGGCGTGAGGTACCTCCGTGATGCCGTCATGGACCAGGGAATCTATTACGGTACCCCGAAGTGGATCACCGCAAATGGTGAACGACAGTTCATTGGCACGGCCTACGAGCCCGAGCTGGCTAACTCGGCCGATCCTTCGCAGGGTTACGTCAACAAGCCCGAGTCTCGCTCCGGACGCTACTACTGCGTCAAGTACGTGGGCGAGGGTAACGGCGATTACGACCTGTACAGCCAGTACTACAACAAGGGTGCGGAGCAGCCGTTCAGCCACGTTACCGCTAAGAGGGTGACGCCCATTGAGTGGCCTGGCGCCAAGGGTAACGTCAACGAGAACCCCTACGTCTCCGACACCGTCAAGCTGGAGAAGACGACCTCGGATCGTACCTTTACGAAGAACGGCCGCACCTACCGTCTGCAGCTGTGGGGCTTCACCCCCGCGACGAACGCGACCAACTTCCTGACCCCGGAGAACTTCAACTCCATCCCGACGGCTGACTGCCCGGCGACCCCGCCGGCTGACGCCAAGCGTACCGACTACTTCGTGACGCAGGAGCTCTCGGTTAACTACGCCTGCCTCTACGGCGTCATCACCGAGGAGCGCTCCGTGCGCATCGCGAAGGCCGTCGAGGACCCCTCGGGTGCCAATCCGACGATCCCCGCCGCAAACTTCGCGGTGACCACGGGTTCGACCTGGGCGGATAACACCGACCGCACCCCGGCTACCACCGGCACCGTGACCGTCACAAAGCCCACGGCCTCTTCCGCCCCGGCGCGTGACAAGTACATGGCGCCCGCCGAGACACTCGCGTCGCTGACCCCCACCGCCTTCGGTGAGGCCCAGGCGAAGTACGACTCGACCTTCATCCCCTTCGAGGTCGGCAACTCCGACTTCACCATCACGGAGAAGGACATCTCGACCGGCGGCGAGGACAAGTGGAACCTCAAGGACATCAAGTGCGTCAACGGCATCGGTGAAGACGTCGCCGTGACCAAGACCGAGCGCGGCGTTAGCTTCAAGAACGTCGGCGGTGCAGCGTCCGATGAGGCAGCCCCCATCACCTGTACGTTCGTGAACGAATACCAGGCTCCCAAGCTGCGCGTCCAGAAGTCCATCGAGGCAAACGGCGGCGCCAACGGCGCCACGAGCTTCAACGTGGACTACAAGATCGTCGCCACCAACGACGGCTCGCTGGCCGCCAACACCGGCAAGCTCACCGACAAGCCCGACTTCGCCAAGGGCCTGGAAATCCAGTCCGCGAAGATCGCCGAAACCCAGGCTGGCCTGGACTCCGCGTCCAACGCCACCGCCACGAACGGCGTCTACACGCTGACCGACGGCGTCGAGCTGGCCCCCAAGGCCACGAAGGAATACTGGATCCGCTTCGCGGTCGTCCGTAACCCTGCCGCCGCCGGCTACAACGAGGCGGACCTGGCCTGCTCCGTCAACGGAAACAACGAGCTCGCCCCCGGCAAGGGCCTCTTCAACGAGGTCTTGGCTGAGAACGGCAAGGACTCCGACGGCATGAGCAACAACAAGGCCTGTGGCCCGACCGTTCCCCACGACTTCGTGGTGATCAAGGCCGGCACACAGAACACGGGCAAGACCTTCGCCGACGCCGATAACCAGTACACGGGCCCCAACGGAGTCAAGCTGTACCCCCTCGACGGCGCTGAGTTCGCGATCTACAACGCCAACCCGAATACCAACGCCAACGCCACCGTGGTCAAGACCCTGACCCAGGCAACCGCGACCGACGGCTACTACTGGTCCGTCAACGACCTGAACATCGACACCACCTACTGGCTCGTCGAGACCAAGGCCCCCGCGGGACACTCGCTCCTGCCTCAGCCCATCGAGTTCACGCTCAAGGCTGCACGAGCCAGCGGCTCCGGCACGACGGTTGAGCTAGCCCTCGACCTGACGGACCAGGCCAAGTGGGCCACGAGCGCCGTCCAGGCGTTCTCCTCGGAGCCCGGCTCCAGGCCTGGCGACAAGGGCTTCCTGGCCGCCGGAACCCGCAAGGCCACCATCGTTGTCAAGGACACCGAGGTTGGCCAGCTGCCCAAGGCCGGCAGCACCGGAATCTACCCCTACATCGGCGCCGCAGCTGTGCTGATGACCGGGGCGATGGTGATGACTGTGGTCACCACCAAGAGGCGCAAGGCAAACGCCTGAGCCACCCATGAGGTCCCGTGACCACGAGACCCACCATCAGAAAAAACTCCCGAAATCACACACACAGGAGAAAGAAAACCTATGAGCACCACGAAGACCCGCCGCAGCCTGAGCCTGCTCGCAGCCTTCGCCGTCGCCGCCGGCGCGCTGGCCCTGCCCGCCGCCACCTCCGCGACCCAGGCTGCCCCCGCCTTCGGCCTCGCTGCCACTGTTGAGCGCGCCCCCTCGCTGGTCGACCTCGACACCTCCAAGACCGGCTCCATCACCATCCACAAGCTGGTCAAGGACGCCACCAACGGCACCACCGCTGGCAACGGCCTCGAGGACCCCAACGCTTCCGGCGACCCCCTCGCTGGCGCGACCTTCACCGTCGAGCGTCTGACCAACGTCGACCTCACCACGCAGGCCGGCTGGGAGAAGCTCGCTGGCTTTGGCGGCAACGTTGAGACCGCGAAGGCTGACGGCGCTGAAAAGAAGGGCGAGCAGACCACCGGTGCGAACGGCCTGGCCACCTTCTCCGGCCTCCCCCTCGGCGCCTACGTCGTGACCGAGACCGTGACCCCCGCCGGCTACGTCGGTGCGAAGTCCTTCATCATCACGGTGCCCATGACGCACCCGACCGAGCTGAACAAGTGGGTCTACGACGTCCACGCCTACCCGAAGAACTCCAAGGCTGGCATCGAGAAGACCGTCGCCGACGAGGCCACCCCCGCGATCGGTTCGGACATCTCCTACACCATCAAGTCGGACATCCCCGCCGCTGAGGCCCTTGACTTCTACGACGTTGTCGACCAGTACGACAAGCGCGTGGAGCTGCCCGAGGCCGGCATTACGCTGAAGATCATCGACGGCAAGACCGGCGAGGTCGCCCTGGCCAAGGACACCGACTACAAGCTGATCGCCGCCGACGGCACCGATGGCAAGACCAAGTTCTGGACCGCCGAGTTCACCGCTGCGGGCCGCAAGAAGCTGGTCGACAACCGCAAGGATGACAACACCAAGGTCCAGATGGACCTGGCCGGCAAGGTCAAGGACAAGGTGGAGAACGACGGCCTGTTCAAGAACAAGGCCATCCTGCTCCCCAACGCCCCCTCCAACGGCTGGAAGCCCAACTCGGGTGAGGTTCCCCCGCCGGACTACCCGAACTCCGAGGTCGTCTCCAAGTTCGGCAAGGTGAAGATCACGAAGGTTTCCGCTAAGGACGCCACCGCCAAGCTGAAGGGCGCCGAGTTCGAGGTCTACCAGTGCACGCCTCAGACCACCCCGTCCGGGAACTTCGAGTCCGTTGATGCGACCCTTGACAAGAAGCTGTCGCCCGCCGGCACCACGACTTACGTGACCGACGCCAACGGTGAGGTCACCATCGACGGCCTGCGCAACAACGACTGGGCCAACAATGCCGCCGTCGCCAACCCCGGCTACTACTGCCTCGTCGAGACCAAGGCTCCCGAGGGCTTCGAGCTCCAGACCCGCCCGATCGCCTTCCAGATCCTGCAGTCCAACTCCAAGGCTGACAACGAGTACACCCTCAACACCACGGTGAAGGATGTCCCGAAGAACGGTGGCTTTAACCTGCCGCTGACCGGTGCTGCCGGCATCGGCGTGCTGATCGGCGCTGGTGCCCTCCTCGTGGGCGGCTCCGGTGCGATCGCGCTGGCCAACAAGCGCCGCAAGGAGCAGGCTGACGCCTGAGCCTAGCTAGCGACACACAGGGGGGTGTGGGCCCCCCGGGGCACACCCCCCCAGCAGTTGCCCCAAACCCCCCCCCCCCGACAACCCCGTAACCAACAAAACAATAAAAGGCAACGCAATGAACGGAGAAAGCGTGAGCACCCAAGCGCCCGACAAGAAGAAGACACCCCTCAAGTGGCGTCTCCTCACCATCGCGCCCCCGATCCTGCTGTTGGCCGGCATCCTGGTCCTCCTGTACCCCGTCTTCGCGACCCAGTACAACAACGCGCGCCAGGAACGCATCGCCTCCGAATTCAGTGCAGTCGCCGAAAACGCAGGCCCCGACGCCGTCGCCGAGTCCCTGCGCCGCGCCGACGAATACAACCTCAAGGCCTCCGAGTCGCCGATCCTCGACCCCTGGCTGGACGCCCAGCGCCCCGGCACCGCGCAGTACCAGGACTACCTGAGCCAGCTCAACCTCAACGACGTCATGGCGACCATCAAGATCCCGTCGATCGACGTCAACCTGCCGATCTACCACGGCACCGACACCGCGACGCTCGACAAGGGCGTCGGCCATCTCTTCGGCACCGCCCTGCCCGTCGGCGGCGAATCCACGCACACGGTCCTCACGGGCCACACCGGCCTGGGCAACGCGACCATGTTCGACCAGCTGACCAGCGTCAAGATGGGCGACTACTTCTACATCGAGACCGCCGGCCGCCACCTCAAGTACCAGGTCACCGACATCCGCATCGTCCTGCCCCACGAGACGGAGTCCCTCAACAAGGTCGAGGGCAAGGACCTCGCCACCCTCATCACCTGTACGCCCTACGGCGTCAACACGCACCGCCTCCTCGTGACCGGCGAGCGTGTCCCCATGGATGAAGACGCCGTGGCCGCCGAAGCCGCGCAGGTCAAGGGCTCCGTCATGAAGCCGTGGATGATCGCCGTCCTCGCGTCCGTCGCCGTCATCCTGCTCGTTGCCGGCATCATCTGGCTGCGCTCTCGCAAGCGCAACGACGAGGAGCCGCAGGAGATTGAGGGCGCCGCCGCTGCTGCGCTCGCCTCCGCCGAGGCCGGGGACGAGGCCGGGGCAGAGTCCGCTGAGGCCGTTGAGTCTGTCGCCGACGCGTCCGCTTCCCCCGACCTGCTGACGGACGCCGATCAGATCTCCGAGGATGAGATCGCCGCCGGCCGCACCGCCGCCCTCAAGAAGATGCTCGAGGAGCGCGGCAAGCACTAAGCACCCCTTTCGCGTGGCCCCGTGGGCCACGCAAGGCGCGGAAACGCGCGGGCGAGCGAGCAAGCTCACCCGCGCGTTTCCGTGTAGTTACGCTAAAGTCAGTGAGTAACTGTCAAACGATCTGGAGGGTTAGTGGAGCACCACCCCAGCGGCGCACGCTCCCGCCGCGCCACGCACGCGAGGACCGAGTCCCGGCCTCGTCGCACCGTCGCGCGTGCCCTGGCCGCCCTCCTCCTCGCGGGTGCCGCCCTCCCCGGCCTCGTCGTCTCCGAGCGTGCCGACGCTGGCCCCGCGCTCGAGCCTCCCGGCGGCGGCACCGTCCCCGTCACTTCATCCGCCGGCCGCCTCGGTGCGGCCACCATCAACGGCTCAGGATTCGACCGCACGACGAACGTTCCCGACAACGCCTACGTCGGGACCGTGCGCGGCGCAGGCCCCTATGATCCCGCAGACCCAGCCCACTCCTCGGCCCCCCTCCAGCCCGGAACCGCCCAGCCCATGCTGGACGCCGCCGTCGCCTCGGGCGACTACTGGACCT
>CAUTGT010000057.1:0-6586 GCA_963537735.1 uncultured Actinomycetaceae bacterium
GCACTTCCCCGTCGGAGTATGCGATGCGCACGTCCGGGTCCGTGTAGGTGCCGACGATCCCGGTCACCCGCACGTCGAGGCCGGCCTCCTCCTGAAGCTCTCGGACCGCGCACTCGGCGAGGCTTTCGCCGAATTCGAGGGTGCCGCCCGGGAGCGTCCAATTCCCGCTATCCCGGCGCTGGAGCATGAGGATGTGTCCCTCGCGCTCGATGGCGACCGCTGCCGCGGGGACGATCGAGTTGGCCGCCGGCGCATCGGGAGCGTGGGAGTAGTCCACGCGCGTCGTCGTCAGGGCCGAGGCCAGCCACGCCTCAACCTCCGGGCCGGGGGTGAGAACGTTCTTATCGTTCGTGGAGGGAACCTTGATGAAGAGGATCTGCGTCCCCCGCTTCGAGCGCTGCGCGTATGTCGTCCCGGGTTCGATGACGTAGAAGTCACCCGCGCGAAACTCATGCTCCTCGCCGGTGTCCGTATCCAGGTACTGCGTCCAGCCGGACAGCATGTACTGGTATTCGGTGGCCTGCGTATGAAAGTGCGGCTGCTCGCACGCGGCGTCGGAATAGGACGTGATCCCGATTTCGAGATCGCTCGTGTCGTAGTGCGCGACCGCCTGCGGCCGAGAGAGGTTGCCCGCCAGGTACTGGCGCGACACCTGCTCCAGCGCCTGCCGAATCTCGCCGGACGTGATGGTAAAGAACATCGTCATCGCCTCCTTGGGGCCTTATGTCGACTCTTGCGCAGCTGACGCCTCAAGACAACGAGAACGCCGATCGCGACGACCACGCTCGCCAGGCACAGGGCCAGCACGAACCACAGCGAGGGAAGAGTCTCGCCCTGGTTGAGGCCAATGATGGACATCGAGAAGAAAGAGATGATGAGCGTCGGGACGAAAAAGACCGCGGAGGCGAAGGTGAGGAACGTGTTTGTTCGTTCTGCGGCCTCGGCGTTTTCCTGGTTCGCGACGGCCTGGACGGACTGAGCGGTGTTCGCGAGCAGGCCGGACGCCCGCTCGAGCAGCCGTCGGTATTCTTCGATCGTCGCCTTGAGTTCGGCGACCTTGCGTGTCGCGAGGCTGCGCAGCGCCTCGTTCCCGGTCACGAGTTCGTTGACCTTGGAACGGCGTTCGAGGTTCCTGGACACGAGGAACGCCGTCGTCACGAACTGGGAGAGCACGCCGATTTCTCGCTGCGCCCGCCCGAGGCGCTGGGCAGCTTCCTCCGAATCGTCACTGATCATGATCTGGAAGGGCTCGTTCTCCCAGAATTCAAACTCGATCCGCCAGTTCTCGAGGTTGTATTGCTCGTACTTGATCGGGATCGAGAACGCCTCAACGATGTCGCCCACGTCCGAAGGCTCGGTGAAGTACCCCTGCCCACGGTTCAGCCAGATGCCGTTGTGCGGCCAGCGAAGATTGTCGAGCAGTTCTGGCGAGACCGGCTGATAGATCGTGACGGTGCCGTTGCCCATGTCGAAAATCCGGCACCAGCGATGGAGAGCGCGAAGCGGCTCGGATGTGTCGCCGGAACGGGCCGGCAGGTTCTGAGTCAGCAGATCGACGTATGCGATCCGCGTGTCGGCATCAATCTGCAGGGGCACGTTTGTTTTGTTCGCCGACACCCGCTGAATCATCTCCGGCATGGAGGCCATCAGTGCGTGAGCGACGGTCGGCGCCATGAGCTTTTCGAGGAGCGAGGAGATCTCCCCGTCGTGCGCGCCGTCGAGCGACACTTCGAGCTCGTACCTGTCGATCCCATTCCACGGGTCCTCACGATGGGTGTGCGCGTCGATGGGGCAATACCGGTAGTTCTCACCCTCATCCAGCGGGGGCAGAGGGATCGGATTCTCGAACTCCATGGCCCGGCGATGCCATCCGGACAGAATCACCGCCTGCGTCCCATCCGTGTACTGGCACTTCAGCAGGAAGCTTGGGCCCGCGTCCCAGAGCTGAGGATCAGACGCGTACGTCTTGCTGTAGGAACTCATCGCCCGGGCACCTCCATTCGAAGTCGTTGACACGTAGTTGTCCGGCGCAGGCGGCCCGAGGCCGTGGGGACATAGCGCTCTTTGAGATTGTAGTCGTTTCCGCAGATACCGCGCCGGAGCACAACATATGTGCGCACCGCAGATAAACGAGGCCGGGGCCAGCCACGCTGAATCGCGCAGCCGGCCCCGGCCTCGTCACTGAAGAACTCTCAGAAGTACGCCTTCATCATGGACACCAGGTCGTAGCCGTAGTTCTTGGCTGCGGCCCAGCCGGTGCGGTTGGGGTTCTCCTGGATGCCCAAGTACTCGACCACGGGGGCCGCGCCCTTGCGCACGTAGGTGAAGCGCGGGTCGACGACCGTGTTCGCGAGCGACGCCGTGGTCACCGAGGAGTCCGCGTAGGCACGCAGGTGCTGGACCTGGGCGCGGATGCCTGTGCGCACGTCCGGGAAGGAGGCGCCCTTCGCGCCGCCACCGACCGCGCCGATGCCGGAGAAGTTGTACTGGTTGACACTCACGTCGCCGCCGAATCGCAGCCAGCCCGTCTCCTTCATGGCCTGGACAAAGACGAGCTCGGGGGACACGCCCTCGGCCACGGCCTCATCGTAGACGATGGACGCGAAGTCACGAATCGTCTGCGCGCCGCCTGCGCTCAAGGCGCTCGGGTAGCTGTAGCCTGCCTGATCCCAGGCCTCTTCCATCGCGTCGATAACCTCCGAGCGCGAGGCGGTGGGCGCGCTCATGATGAGGCGCTGACCGGACGCGTTCGTGACGGAGGCGCTGCGCGAGGCCGATCGGGAGGCCACCGGAGCCTCGCTACCGTCCGCGTAGCCGAGCCACGCTCCGGAGGAAGCGAAGGTGGATGCGCGGCCCTCAACGGTGACCGTACCCGTCGCCATGGCGCCCGAGTTCGGGTCCAGCCAGTACCAAGCGCCATCCAGGAGCCAGCCGGTGCTCATCACGCCGGAGGAGTTCAGGTGGTACCAGGAGTCGCCCACCTTGGTCCAGCCGGTCATCATGGCGCCTTCACCGTCCAGGTAGTACCACTTGCCGCCATCCAGGAGCCAGCCGGTGACCATCTGTCCGCTGGGTCGCATGTAGTACCAGCGGTTGTCATCCTCAGTGCGCTGCCAGCCGGTGAGCATGCGCGCGTCGTCCTCGAAGAGGTACCAGGCGCCGTCAACGTTGGTCCAGCCGATCGCAGCCGCACCGTTGGCACGGAGCCAGTACCAGTTGTTGCCGTCCTTGAGCCAGCCGGTGACCATGACGCCGTCGGCGTTCATGTAGTACCAGGAGCCAGCGACCTTCACCCATCCGGTGGCCATGTCGCCATCGGGACGCAGGTAGTACCACTTGCCGTCCTCATTCTTCCAGCCCGTCACCATGGCGGTGGAGTCATCGAAGAAGTAGCGGCGTCCGTTGATGGTGGACCATCCGCGGATCGTCTGCTTGTCGGAGCCGGCCCAGTACCATCGACCACCGGCGGAGAACCAGCCGGTCTTGGCGACGCCGTTAGAGATGAAGCTCCAGGAGTTTCCGGCTGCACGCCAGGTGCCCTTGCTCAGCCCGTAGGCTTGGGCGATGCCGGTCGCGTCGGCGATGCCGAGGGAGCGCACGAAGCTCTCGTTGCGCAGGAGGGCCGCATCCGAGGACGACGTGACGAATGCATGCTCGACGATGACGCCCGTCATGTTCGCTTCGCGGGCCTGACGGATGATCGCGTAGTAGTCGCCGGTCGAGCCGTCCGGGTAGTCGTAGTAGGGGTTGTCACGCGTCTTGATGCCGCGATCAGCCAGTCCGAGGCCGGTCAGCTGCTTCTGGATAGCGTTGGACAGGGTGCGTCCCTGGGTGTGGGTGCCGTAGTTGTACGAGGAAGAGTTCGCGTACCAGACCTCCGCACCCTTCGCGATGGGCGAGGCCGAGTTGAAGTGGATGGAGACGAGGGCGTCCGCATCCGCCGCCACGGCCATGTCAACGCGGCTGGACAGGTCGGTGCTGATGTTCTCCGAGGGACGGGTGTCCGTCGTGCGAGTCATGACGACGCGCACGCCGTCGTAGCTTTCGAGTTCTTCCTTCAGGGCCAGCGAGACCGCGAGGGTCAGGTCCTTTTCACGCAGGCCGTTTGCGACCGCGCCGGGGTCGGAGCCGCCGTGCCCGGGGTCGATGGCGATCGTGATGCCTGCTGCGTGCGCGGGCGGCACGAGGGCCGCTGCGGCTGCGCCGAGGGCCAGGGTGAGCCCGGCGACGATGGTCCTCCACGAGGAGCGCATAGTGATCCTTCAAGTTGCTAATGTGACAGTCGTGATTGTAGGTACTTATGTTGTAACTGTAAACATGAAAATAGTTACATGCATAAACTGACACAGACCGAAATGATTGCTTTTTGCGTGTGAGACGAGGCCGGGGCCCCTCGACACAATGCGCCCTCTCGCCGGGACGCGCCGGCGCGCCACCGCCAGCGCTCGCGACAAGGAAAAACGCTGCGCTGCGGCATCAGCGCCGCAGCGACAAGAAAACCACAGGTCTAAACGAGCGCCGCTCGAACCACCGCTGCCGCCGCAGCCGAGGATGACGCGACCGAACGATGCTCACGCACCCAAGCGCGCACACCCTCTGGCCCCACCCAGGGAGCACTGCCCGTCGCGAGGGCCACCATGGCCTCGGCGATCTCAGCGGCGTCGAGGCCGCACGCCACCCCGAGCCCACCGTCCGCGACATCGCGGGCAGCCTGACCAGGCCCCGCGTAGATGACGGGAGTGCCCTGCGCGAGGGAGGCGAGGATCTTCGTCGGATAGGCGTAGTCGTATCCGCCCGGCCGCAGCGAGGCGAGCGTGGCGGTGGCTCGCGCCATCCACCGGTCCGCCTCCTCGGCGCTGACGGCGGGGAGCATGTCGACGCCGGCCACGCCGCGCGAGCGCTCGGCGAGGGCATCCCATCCACTCCCCTGCCCCACGAACACGAGGCGCGCATCCCCGAGCCGCGCTCGCACGCGCTCGAAGGCGTCGACGAAGACCTCGGGGGCCAACCACTGGGCGACCGTTCCCGCATAGACAAAGACGGGACCATCGCAGACGGGGAATCCCTCGGGGGTGCCGGCGGCCACCGTATCGGGCACGCGCACCCCGTTGGGGACGACCACGACATCGCGCGCCCCCAGGTCACGGGCGCGGCTCGCGACCCCATCAGAGACGGCGATGACACGGCGGGCACCACGCAGCGCAAAGGACTCCAGGCCCGCAACCGTGCGAACGACGAGGCCGGGCACGCCCGCAAGCGCGGCAGCGTCCGAGACGATATCGGCGCAGTAGTAGACGTAGGGAATGCCGCGCGCCCCGCACGCGATGCGCACGGCGACACCGGTCGTCGGCGGGGGCTCGGAGACGACGACGTCCGGGCGGGGACCGGCCAGCAGCCGGGCGAGAAGAGGAAGGTCGAAGGACATGTAGGAGACGTATCCGCGCACCGCTCCCGTGCGGTCGCGCAGGACGGGGGCGCGTCGCACCTCGACGAGGCCGGAGCCCTCCCCCTGCTCAACGCCGCCGTCTGCGGATTGACGGGCATCGCGGGCCACCGAGGGAGCCAGGCGCGATGTGAGGACCCGAACCCTGTCGCCGCCAGCTGCGAGCGCGCGGGCGAGCGCCCCGAGGCGCAGCGCGGCGGCCGTCGGCTCGGGTGTAAAGGTGCGGGTCGCCAGAGTGACTAGCATGCGGGGGCGCTTCCCCCGCCGATCGTGATGCGCGGCGTGCCGGCCCAGGCCTCGGGTGAGGTGATGGCGCGGCCGTCGACGAGGAGGCGCACCCCGGGCAGGTCGGCGGGGGTCAGGTCCCGGTAGGCGGCGTGATCGGCCTGGACGATGGCGACGTCCACCGGCTCGCCGAGGTGGTAGGCGTCCCACCCGAAGGCCGCCAGCTCGTCGTCGGAATACAGCGGATCATGAACGCTCACCTGCGCCCCGGCCTCGCGCAGCGCGCGGGTGACCCCAAAGACGCCGGAGAACGCGGTTTCCTTGACCCCGCCTCGGTAGGCGGCGCCCAGGACCGCGACGCCCAGGCCGTCCAGGGACCCCAACAGGGCGGCGGCACGCGAGACCGCGTAGGCGGGCATGTCCGCGTTGGCGGCGCGGGCTGCGGACACGACGGTCGCGTCCGGATCGCCGGCCAGGTAGAGGCGCGGGTAGACAGGGATGCAGTGGCCGCCGACCGCAATGCCGGGCCGGTGGATGTGGGAGTAGGGCTGGGAGTTGCAGGCCTCGATGACGCGCGCGACGTCGATGCCGGCCGCGTCCGCGTAACGCGCAAACTGGTTGGCCAGGCCGATGTTGACGTCGCGATAGGTGGTCTCGGCGAGCTTGGCCATTTCGGCGGCCTCGGCCCCGCCCATGGGCCACACGCCGTTGGGGCGCGGCAGGTCGTCACGCTGATCGAAGGAGAGGACGGCCTCGTAAAAGCGAACGCCGCGCGCCTCGCCGGATTCGCGCAGGCCTCCCACGAGCTTCGGGTAGCGGGCCAGGTCGGCGAAGACACGGCCGGTGAGGACCCGCTCGGGCGAGAACACCACGTCGAAGTCGCGGCCCTCGATCAGGCCGGAGACCTCCTCGATGAGG
>CAUTGT010000058.1:0-6498 GCA_963537735.1 uncultured Actinomycetaceae bacterium
CCAGGAGACCGACGAGGAGGACGTCGAGCCACTGCAGCGCCTGCTCAAGGCCGGCAGTGAGGGTGCGGGGCAGAGCGAAGGACACGACTTGACGACGCCGCTGGGCACTCGGCCAGCGTCCCACCGAGTCGGCCGCCGAGGGCATGTGTCGCAGCAGCAGCCACCACGCGGCAACGAGGACGACGACGAAGGGCAGCGCCCAGGCGACCGACACGAACGCCAGCGACCCGGTGAACGCGGCCGCAAGCGCGACGAGGAGCGGGCGCAGGCCGGGCAGCAGCAGGTTCTGAATGAGGACGTACTCGCGCATGTTGCCGAGCGCCCGCAGAGCGGCGGATGCGACGAGGGTGAGGGCGCCGATCGGCACGAACCACAGCACCGCCCGAGTGGAGGCCGCAACCTGCGCGTTCCAGATCAAGGGAGCCACGGCCTCGAGAATGAGGACGCACACGGTGGAGACACCTACGGTCATGGAGGCCATGAAGGACAGGGTCGCGCGGATCTCCTTGGGAGCATCCAGGGACAGGCGTGGCATCAGGTAGATGGCGGTGGAGTCGAGGCCTACCTTGGCCAGCGCCATGACGATCGCGAAGACGCCGGTCGCCTGGGTGACGACACCCGCGCCCTCGGTGCCCAGCATGCGCGAGAGGATGATCGTGAACGCGAAGCCCAAGACCGCGGAAGCTGCCGCTCCGACGAAGCCGACGATGCCGCCGCGTGCGAGGGAACGCCTGGCTTGATTTGCCTCACTCATGATTAACCTTCCCGCTACCGCGCGGTAGCCTTTTTCTATAACCTACCGATGGGATACACATGGACTTCATCAACTCGCTCTCCCCTGCCCGTAAGAAGAGCCTGCTGGCAGCCGCGATTCTCCTCATCATTGCGCTCGTCATCGCAGGCTTCCTGCGCCTGACAGGCTCCTCCGAGACGGACACGGCCGCCTCCGCGGCGTCCGGTGCCCAGAGCGCCGAGGACGACGCACAGTCCGACATCCCGCAGTCCGTCGCAAAGACCATCACCCCGCAGTCGGGCGGGCCCGCAAACGTATCCGGCTCGCTGGCCACGGATGCCGAGGCCGCCGGCCAGGCCACCTTCGTCATGAACACCCTGTGGGACGCGTACACGGACCCCGAGCAGGCTCGGGCGACCGACCTGTCCTCCGTGCTCACCAGCTCTGCACTGGAAGAGTTCGACGCGCAGGCCCTTGAGTGGACGCGCGACGGCACCCACACCACCGGCAAGCCCACCCTCGAGGACGTGCACATCCTCAGCGATGACGGCGCTGGAAACGTCACGGTCTCGGCGTGCGTCGACTCTTCCAACGTTCGCGTCCTCAACGACGCGGGAACTGCGCTGACGGACGACACGACCATGACCCGCGCCCTCACCTATTTTCAGTTTGTGAAGGACGGCGGTGCGTGGAAGCTTTCCGGCTTCTCGTTCCCCGACGACCCGACCTGTTGAGTCGAGCAAGCATTTCAGTGGCAAAAGCCCCGTCGTTCGCGGCGGGGCTTGTCCATTGCCCCATGCGCACAGCGCGCGCCGCGCGGACGGTTCCAGCGACGGATCCGGCGCTCGCGGAGCCATCGCTCTCGGCCTGGGCGCGCTTGAGCGGGTCGTTCTCCTCCTCGAGGTGACGCGACAGGAGCGCCACCGCGACGACGGAGATCATGAGGCCCGTGTTCATGCCGTAGTAGAACTGCTCCACCAGGGTCGCCAGGATGATGCCGCCCAGGATCGAGCCGTACACGTCCGTGGCGCGCCAGATGCGCGGGAACATGCGCAGGAAGAAGGCCAGGAACAGGGCCAGGCCGACGAGGCCGTAGGAGAAGATGACCGTCCAGAACTGGCCCTGCGTGCCCAGGGAGGGCAGCCACGGCGAGGCCGAGGGGCGCGGTGCTCCGAAGCCCAGGAGCGGGGACTGTTGGAGCTCATACAGCGTCTCGAGGTAGTTGGACGCGCGGTCTTGCGTCGACGAGGAGGCGGCGACGCGCTCCAGGAGCGACTGGGAGGCCGGGGTGGCCAGCCAGGCGACCACGCCCACGATGACGGCTGCGATGATGCCCAGGACGGTCCGCCAGGCTCCCGCGCGCAGGCGCTGGAAGCCCACCCACACGACGATGACGATGAGGCCGATGTACATGCCGCGGTTGAGCGTCGCGGCTGCCGGGATGACCGACAGCGCGCACACGGCGGCCACGATGAAGCGCCACTTGGAGCGCTCGCGCCACAGCACGTAGGCGAAGACGAGGGCGAGCGGGAAGATCAGCGAGTAGACGTTGCCGTAGGTGTTGGAATAGATGAAGGGAGCCGACGGGCGCGGGTCGGAAAGGATCCACGACGACGGGTTCCACTGGGTGGTCGCACGCTTCGTGAACTCTTTGACGAAGTCGTTGGAGTGCAGGGCGCGCGGAACCAGGTAGTACATGAGCGTCTTGAAGCGCAGCGTCGGCGCCGCCATGGCGATAAAGCCACCGATGGTGGTCGAAGCCAGGAAGCCCCACATCGTGCCCACGATCGTGCGCACGCTCAGGGACTTGCGCGCGTTGTAGGCGTAGACCGCGAAGATGCCGGGCGAGATCTGCAGCAGGAAGCGATAGAACGCGCCGATGACGCGCCCGCCCGTGTCGAGCATGGTCATCGAGGCCAGCACCCACGCCAGGAAAAATACCCACAGGATGGATCCGGGCGGGAAGCGCAGGCCGTGTCGGCCGATCATGAACACGAGCATGACGGTCGCGAACAGCGGCCACATCAGGTCACCGGAGCCGAGCACCCACCACAGGAAGTACGCCGCATAGGCCACGACGAAGGGCCACGCGGGTAGATCCTGCGCGTCCTCTCGTAGCGGCCCGATTTGGGCGGGGGCGGGTTTGGCCCAGAGTCCTCGGCGTGGGCTCACGCGTTACCGTTCCCTTCGCCGGTCGTCTCCGTCGCGGACGAGGCCTGGGCCTCCTCAGCGCTGCTCGGTGCGGTCACGCTGCTGCTGACGTCGGCCTGCTCGGCCTGGCGCGGGGCGCCAAGCTTGTTGCGCTTGCGCGACGACAGGTAGAGGAAGGGCCCTTCGAGGAAGCCCTTGATTTCGGACTTGGTGAGCGAGCCGGGCACGTCCTCGTCGGTGCCGGCGACGCGGGCGCCACCGGGCTTGACGCGGTTCAGGACGCCGGGCACGCGGGCCGCCAGCGTGCCGAGCACGGAGGGCTTGGCGATGATCGCCTTCGTCAGGAGCGCCGCCATGCCGGAGCCGTTGCCGCGGATCTGCTTATCCAGGCCGGCCTCGTCGACGCGGTGACGGTGGTGCACGAGGGCGTCGGGCGTGTGGATGATGACGTCACCCGTGGCCAGGATGCGCGCGAACATGTCGAGGTCCTCGCCTCCACGCGTCGAGGTGCCGGCGCCGAGGGCCGGATCGAAGGGACCGACCTCCATGAGGACGTCGCGACGCATGGCCATGCACACGCCAGCGCCCACGCGGGCCGTCGTGATCGGGAACAGCGGTCCGCCGTCGCCCTTCTTGCCCAGGACCTCGAGGCCCTCGGGGATATCGCCGACGCACCACACGCGCGGAGACATGTCCTTGGGGAAGCCGCCGCGCGACTCGAACCAGCGCTGGGGTGCGTAGCGCTGCTCCAGCGGCAGCGCAATACCCGTCGTCGCGGCCACGTACGGCGAGGCCGTAAACGGGTCGATCATAGCGGTGAGCCAGTGCGGGTCGACGATCGCGTCGTCGTCCGTGAAGACGATGACCTCGCCGCGCGCAGCGAGCACGCCTCGGTTGCGGGCGCGAGACAGGCCGGGACGGGACGCGGAAACGATGCTCAGGCGCGTATCGTCGATGCCCGCGAGCTTCTCACGGGTCAGGCCCGTGTGCGGCGCGTTATCCACCACGACGAGCGTGAAACGCTGGTGATCCTGAGCCAGGATGGCACGCACGGCGTCCTCGAGCATGTCGCTCGAGCCGACCGTGCACATGACGACCGTCGCGTCCACGTCGGCGCCGGCGCCCTCTTCCCAGCCCCGAGCGGGGGCCGGTTCGACCTCGAGCACGCGCGGATCGGTCTCCGGATGGTCCGTGCCCTCGATCTCGACGAACGCCGAGTTACGGCCGTTGTCGCGCACGAGCACGAGCGCTCGCGGATCCGACGGGTCGCCCGAAATCAGCTGGGAGACGCGCGCAGTGCGGTCAACGTGCCAGATGGAGGCCGCCAGCTGATCGGCCGCAGTGGTCTCCTCGGCGCTCATTTCTTGCCCTTCTTCGAGGAAGTCTTGGCCTGACCGTCAGACTTCTCGGAATCGGTTTTCTCTTCCGCAGCCTCGGTCTTCTCGGCCTGCTCAGCCTGCGCCGCTTCAGAGGACTGTTCCTGTTCCTCGTCCGTGGGGACGATGACCTCGGCCGACTGAGCGGGAGCGGTCGGAGCGGAGGCGGGCGCGGCCACCTGGTCGCCCAGGTAGATCAAGCCATTCACCTCGCGGTTGATAATCGCGAGCTCATCCAGGAGGGCGTGCAGTGCCTTCAGGTCGTGGCCCTTGCGCACGGCGATGAGGACGTGGCGGGAGGGGCGGACCTCGTCGAGGAGCGAGGCCAGAGGCTGGTTCATGTCGATGAGACGCGGCGCGGGCACGCGGGTCTCAGCCAGCGAGGCGGACAGGACGCGATGCAGGTCGCGGGCCTGCGGGTCAGATGCGTCGACGATCAGATCCACCCAGTGATCACGGTCGATCGCCATCGCGAGCATGCGGGTGGGGGCAAGCCACGGCTCGGGGGCGCCCTCCTCGGGACTCCACACGGGCAGCGCCGTCAGATCGGCGAGCTGCGTGGGAGAGATCAGGGAACGCGAGCGGGTCTCACGGATGAGCACCAGGACCAGGCCTGCGAAGAGGCCGACCACGGTCGTGATGAGGATCAGGCGGAGCTTCGAGGGCGAGACCTCGTCGGTCGAGGACGCGGCCGAGGTGATGACGCGGCCGGCGGTCGCGTGGTAGGGGGCGAGTTGCTCGGCATCCTTCGCAAGCTTGGTCAGCTCGGTGCGGATCTCGGCGGCGCGCGGGTTGTCCTTCGTGTTGCCGTCCTCGTCGACGAGGGGCTCGAGGGAGGCAAGTTCGGTCTCGAGAGCCTGGATCTGCTCGTTGATGCCGGCGGCCATCTCGTCGGCGCGCTGCTCGACGAGGGCGGTGCGCTCGGTCAGGTAGGCGTTGGCAATCGCGTCGGCGGCATCAACGGCCTGCTGGCGCGTGGGGGCCACGTACTCGATCTTGACGATCGTGCCGTTCGTGTCGCCCGACACCTCCATGTTGGAAAGAAGCTCCTCAGCAGTGACACCATTGCCAAGGCGCGCAGCCACGACATCGAGGACGGCGGCGGACTTCGCAATGCCCTGCTCGGTCACCATATCCGTCGTGTTCGACAGGGAGGCGCGCACGGCGGGAGCCGGGGTGATCGACGGAGACGTCACGGTCATCGACACGGTCGCCGAGTGCGACGCGGGGACACCAAAGGCGGCTGCGACACCTACGACCAGGCCGGCCACGGTCCCCGCAACGATCGAGGTCCAGCGGCGTGCCAGCGCGTGACGAAGGATCTGCTGGCCGCCCGTGGGCGGAGGGGTCAGGATCATGACTGTTCTCCTTGGAGGTGAGAGCGCACCCACGCGGCGCGCGCATTGAGCCGGCGCTCGAGAGCGCGGCGAGACGTTGCGGGTCGAGACGCGACCCCCTGAGTGTAGACCTGCACGAACCGGTCGAGCTCACGCTCGGCCTCGTCGCGAGGAAGCGAAACGAGCGAGACCAGGCGCGGCAGCTCCTGGCCCGTCAGGGACACCGACAGGTCGGTGAAGGCCTGTGCCTGCTCCGGATTCTTCCACGAATCCGAGCGCCACGAGGCATTTCCGGTGACCTGGCCCGGGTGGATGCGGTACAGCAGCCCCCAGGGCGCGATGCGGCGGATGCGACCACCCGCGGAGGCCACGCGCATCCACAGGTCGTAGTCCTCGGCAGGCACGCTGCGGTAGCCGCCGACACGGTCCATGATCTCGCGGGTTGCGAGCATGGTCGGGTGGCACACGGGGTTGGTGAGCAGCAGGTGCCAGCCCATGTCCTCGGGCGTGATCTCGTAGGGCATGCGGGGCACCGGGCGGAAGCCTCGCAGCTCGATCATCTGTGTGAAGACCATGTCATCGCCGCGCTTAATCGCGGCCATCGTGCGCTTGAAGCGCCCCTTGAGGGACACGTCGTCGGCGTCCATACGCCCCACGAGGCGCGAATCGGTGCGCTCCATCAGCTGCGTGAGGACGCGGGAGACGCCGCCCTCGCCCGGGGTAATGTCCTCGATGCGCAGGCGAGGATCGACCACTCCCCCACGCGACGCGCCGCGAATGGCCTCGCCGACCGTCGAGTCAGACGACGAGTCGTTGCCGACGACCAGCTCGGCGTCGCGCGGCATAGCCGCCAGCGTCGAGGCCACGGCGCGCGTGATCGTGCCCGCCGCGTTGCGCGCGG
>CAUTGT010000059.1:0-6449 GCA_963537735.1 uncultured Actinomycetaceae bacterium
TCGATCCGACCAGCCCAGGCCTGTCCCTCCAAGCCGCCCAGGGCCTCGTCGACGGTCTGCGCGGGGTGCTCGCGGGTGCGACGTGTCCGCAGTGGACGGGGGTGGGTGGCGACTCCTATCGGGCGCGCTGCGGCGAGACCGTTGCTGGAGCTCAGGCAGTCCTCGACCAGATCCAACAGGCCCTCGACCTCGTCCCAGCCTTTGACGCGGAGCGGGCGCACGGCCTCGCGCGCAGTCTCGCCGAACACGGCGATCCAACCATGCTTGATCCCGAACTCGTCATGCTGGGTGCGTGGTGACCGTGGCCTTCGATCCGAAGCGACATGTCTCCGTCTCCTCGGGGTCCTTCCACGTGGACGTCAACGAGCTGTGCGCCGCGCACACCCTCATCACATACGAAGAGACCCTCTCGATCGGACCGGCGCGCCTCGCGCTCAGCGCCGCCCTTTCCGAGGCCGACCTGGCCTCGATCTTTGCCCCGGAGACGGCTGCCGGACTAATCTCCGCGATCAGCGCCGCCATCAGTGCCCTCGACTCCCTTCAGTCCAGCGTCGACGACCTGAGGTGGAAGCTGCAGGACGCGGCCCTCACATACGCGGACGCGAACGCCGCCGCTTCTCTGTGGGAGGCCGTACCCGGCAGCCCGATGGGGGCGCAGCTCAGCTGGCGGAGCCTCGGAGCGTTCGTTCTATGCCCCGGCGGCGCCCTGGTCACCGGTGGCGCCGCGCTCTACCACGGAGTGCAGGATGCGTCGGTGCGCGCTAGGGTCCCCTGGCTGCCCGCGATCCACATGCCCGGTCTGTCGTCGCTGGTTGCGGAGAAAGACCTGTGTGATACCGCGATCGACGGTATCGCCTTCGCTCTGCATGGGGACGAGGAGTCCGGTGCATTGTTCCAGCGCGACCTCGGCAGATTCGCCCTCGATATGAATTCCATGCCCGCGTTCCGAGGCCTCGCACAGTCACTGGCCGGGCAGGGGGTGAGCCAGGACCTGAACTCGACGTCGACGCAGCCCGCGTCCGGTATCGCCGCGCTCGCGGCACCCTGGGTGGCGGCCGGCCTGTATAACCGCTTTGGTAGCGGGCATGGAGCCAGCTACGGGGTCGCCGTGAGGGGACCGGACGGGAACACTCGCGTCCATCACAGCGAGGCGGCCGCCCATATTCCGTCCAGTACCCTCGACGCACGCACCCGCGCCGCGCTCGCGGCCATGCCCGAAGCGGCCCCCGATACCCACTACGAGGGCGTCACCACCAGCGCCGACACCATCGAGCACATCGTCGACATGCACGGAGGCAACGCCGACAACGGAGAGATCGCCATCGAAGAACACGTGACGGTGGGCGAGGACGGCACGACGACCCGCTCGTGGACCGTCGACATCCGAGGCACCCAATCCTTCGCCATTGGGCAGTCAGGCCCCCAGGACATGACCACCAACCTGCAGGGCGTGGCGGGAATGGCCTCGGATCAGCTCGACGCCGTCATGGAAGCCATGGATGCGGCCGGTATCTCGCCGAAGGAGGCCGTCGAGTTCGCCGGCCACTCGCAGGGAGGCATCATGGCGGCTCAGCTGGCCGCCGACCCCGACGTGCGGGCCCGCTATAACGTCGTCTCGGTCGTCACCGCAGGCTCGCCCACGGCGACGGTTGCGCCCAGCGATGTTCCCGTCCTCTCCTACGAAAACTCGGGCGATATCGTCCCCGGTCTGGATGGGAACGCGACGCGCGGGGACAACGTGACGACTGTCAGGTTCCACGACTACGAGGCCACGGCTCACCCCGAAGACCCGGTTCCCTCCTCGCACAGCGCGTCGCTGTACGTGGACGAAATCCGCAGCACCCTGGACGCCGCTCGGGCCTCGTCCGATCCGGGACTGAGCGCCCTGGCTGCCGCCGAGGCCAGGCGCACCCAGGCACTCGGCCTCACCCCCGGCACGCAGACCACCATCCACCACTATCAAACGAGGCGCATCACCCAGGGGTAATGCGCCTCGACAGAGAAGGGGACCGATACGTCAGTCCCGCTTGTCTTTCTTATCCCGCAGGATGCCAGAGACGATCGAGGACCCCACGGAGGTGATGACCGCGCCGGCCAGGCAGGACCAGAAGCCGCCCGTCGTCATGGGGAATCCGAGCGACGTGGACAACCACCCCGTCAGCGCGAACAGCGCAGAGTTCGTCACCAGGGCAAACAGGCCGAAAGTCAGGAGGTACAGAGGGAACGCCAGCGTCGTCACGACAGGCTTGATGATCGAGTTTACCGCCGTGAACACCAGGGCGACGGCCGCGAGAACAATGACGGTCTGCGAGGTCGACGACGACTCGATCGAGATCGACGAGACCAGACGGGTCGTCACCCACAGGCCGGCCATCGTGGCCAATAAACGAGCAATAAAGTCCATTTCTCCATTCTTGCGCAGTGGGACGATGCTTGCACGGTCCAAGTCCATGGGATAGGACTACACACATGACCAACCTGCGCATCCGGCCCGCCGTTGCCTCCCTGCCTCGCTACGTCCCCAGCAAGACCGCGCTCGACGCCGTCAAAATCTCCTCCAACGAGATGCCGACGCCTCCCAGCCCAGCTGTGCTCGAGGCGATCGCCCGCGAACTCGAGACGATCAACCGCTACCCCGACCTGACGGCCGCGCCCCTGCGCGAGGCCCTTGCGCAGCGCTTCGGTGTTCATGCCGACCAGGTGTGCGTGGGTACGGGTTCCTCGGCGATCCTTGTCGCCGCACTGTCCGCCGTCTGCCAGCCCGGTAGCCAGGTTGTCTTCCCCTGGCGCTCCTTCGAGTCCTACCCGATCGCCGTTCCCTCCGTGGGCGGCGATCCCGTGCCCGTCGAGCTCCTCCCGGACGGCACCCATGACCTCGACGCCATGCGTGTAGCCATCAACCCGGACACCGTCGCCGTCATCGTCTGCTCGCCCAACAACCCGACCGGCCCCGCCCTCACCTACGAGGAGATCGCCGGCTTCGTCGCCGACGTCCCCGACGACGTCATGGTCATCGTCGACGAGGCCTACATCGACTTCGCGACCAAGACCGGCGTGCGCACCGCGGTTCCCCTCATCGAGAAACACCCCAACGTCATCGTCATGCGCACCTTCTCCAAGGCCCACGCCCTGGCCGGCGTGCGCGTCGGCTACGCCATCGGCGATCCCGAGGTGATCGGCGCGATCCAGGCCCTCCTCGTCCCCTTCGGCGTCAGCTCCCTCGCCCTGGCCGCGGCCCTCGCCTCCCTGAAGGACATTGAGGGTGTGCGGCGCGCGGTCTCCGAGATCATCGCCGAGCGCGAGCGCATCATCCCGGCCCTGCGTGACCTCGGGTACGACATCCCCGACAGCCAGTCGAACTTCTACCTGATCCGAGGCGACGTCTACGGCCTCGTCGAGGCATGCGCGCGCGTCGGCCTCATCGTGCGCCCCTTCCGCGTGGGCGTGCGCGTCTCGGTCGGCTCGCGCGAGCAAAACGACCGCTTCCTCGCAGTGGCCGCCGAATTTGCGCGCACCGCGGGCATCGGCGCATAGGGCTGCATGCGCGAATGGGCGCGCCCGATGAACCGGACGCGCCCACGACCACCCAGCGGGGTCCAGCGGATTAAGGGATCAGCAGCGAGACAATGAGGAGAATTGACCAGCCGAGCTCGCTGAATCCGATGAGCTTGGGAGAGAAGGGACGTGCGCGGCTCCGGTTCAGCGTTGGCATCACCCACGCGCGCGCAGTCAGGCACGCCCACATGAGGACGGGCCAGATCGCCAGCGCGCCGAACCACCACGCCACGGCCGTGCACAGCGTGAACGCCGCGTGCAGCAGCGTGGAACCTATTGCCCAGCGTGGGTCCTTGCGGCCGCGGATCATCGAGCGCACCAGCGGAACCGTGCCGATGTAGTGCAGGCCGAACGCGGCGCACGTTGCCCACGCGTGGAGCGTCACCGCAGACGGTGAGCCGTCTGCGATCGCTAGCGAGAACGCGATGGGGCCCATGATGTTACCCGCCAGGATCGAGGCCGCTCGGGCACCCAGGGAGCGCTCGCGGCCCTTCCACACGAGGTAGAGCGCGGACGAGGCCAGGGGCGCGAAGGCGATCGCCCACCACAGCAGCTGCGGGCGCAGTGCCAGGACGGTGGCGCCGGGGAGTGCGGCGAGCACGGCGTAGGTGAGGACCGCCGGGGCAATCCGGGCGCGGCGCTTGGCGGGGGTTTTGACCCACAGGCACACGGCGGAGAACATCTGGAATGCCATCGCCCATGCGACCAGCATGAGGACGACCACCCACGAGAACGTGAAGGATAGTGCCCACCCGAGCAGAGGCGGGAACGCCATCATCGTCCACGCGCCGTGCTGATCGGAGATCCAGCCGTCGCGGGCAAGTTTGCGCATGCGGGGGTTGCTGTGGTGGCGTGGCTTTGGGCCGTTCCCTGGGCGACCTGTGGTGCGGTCACGGGATTTACCCGCGGTGCGTTCGGGCGTTGTGTGAGTCTGCGGCGCTGCACTGTGCATAGCCTTAGCTTAGTGAAGTCCACCTGTGAGACTCAATACTGGGAGGGTCACAACGTGAGACTGAAGCGGGACGAATTCAACAATCGGTGAAATATGGGGGCATGTCCACATCTGACACAGTGACAACTCAATCCCCCGTCCTTTCCTCCGAAGACCGTAGCGCGCGCATCGCCGTCACGGTCTTCCCGCTGCTGATCCTGGCGGCCTTCGCGATCGCCATGATCACGCCCGACACCTTTAAGCCGCTGGCTCCCGGCGTGAACTGGGCGCTCGGCGTCATCATGTTTGGCATGGGCCTGACCCTGACGCTGCCCGACTTTGGGCTTATCGTCAAGCGTCCGCTGCCCGTGCTCGTGGGTGTTGTCGCCCAGTACCTGATCATGCCCCTCGTCGGATGGGCCCTGTGCTACGTGTTCGGTCTGCCCGACGCGGTCGCGGTCGGCGTCATCCTCGTCGGTTGCGCGCCCGGTGGTACGGCCTCGAACGTGATCTCCTACCTGGCGAAGGCGGACGTCGCCCTGTCGGTCACCATGACCTCGATCTCGACGCTGCTTGCGCCCCTCATGACGCCGCTGCTCACCGCCTGGCTGGTGGGTAGTCGTATGCCGGTTGATGGCGCGGCGATGGCGATGAACATCCTGCTGATGGTTCTCGCCCCCGTCCTGGGTGGCTTCATCGTGCGCTTCGTCGCGGGCAAGTTCGTGGAGAAGATCCTGCCGATTCTGCCCTGGATCTCGGTGCTGGGCATCTGCTACGTGCTGCTGGTTGTTGTGTCTGGCTCCGTCAGCAAGATCCTGACCTCCGGCGCCCTCATCATCGCGGTGGTCATCTGCCACAACCTGCTGGGCTACCTCTTCGGTTACCTGGCCGGACGCGTGGGCCGCGGCTCCGATAAGGCGTCGCGGACGACAGCGATCGAGGTCGGCATGCAGAATTCGGCGCTGGCCGCGACGCTGGCGAAGACCCACTTCGCCGCCACCCCGGAAACCGCGCTCCCGGCAGCCGTGTTCTCCGTGTGGCACAACCTGTCTGGCGCGCTGCTGGCGATGTTCTTCCGTCGCTGGAAGAACGGCGGACAGGCCTGAATGGACGAGGCCGGGGCGCAGGGGTGCTGATCCCCAGCTCTGGTTATCGGTCGAGCAGACAGCGAGGAGGGGCGGCCCATCGGGCCGCCCCTCCAACGCTATGTGATCGATGACTGAGTGCTCAGAAGCGCGTTATTTCTTCATCAGCGAGGGGCACAGGTTGCCCAGCGAGTACAGCGACGTGGTCAGGTTCTCCATCAATCGCTCAGCCTCTTTCTGGTCGGCGGCATTCGGGTTCGACTGGTACTTCTTGCCGAAGTTGACCATATCAGAGAGCGCTGCGGCCACCTTGCCGGATGCCTGCTTCACATCGGGGTTGGTGATCTGCGGAGAATTTAGGGCGCTGATGGTGGCCTCAGCAGCTGCCAGCGCCTGTGCGGAGTCGCTGGGGTTGGTGTAGCTGTTGGCGAACGACCTTAGCTGGTTGTCGACTAGGCCGCAGGCCTCGTCGACGGACTGGCCGGAGGGGATGGGGCCCTGCGTGGGAACGGGGGCCTGCGTGGGAACGGGAGCCTGCGTGGGAACGGGAGCCTGCGTCGGGTTGGCGTTGGCGGTTGCAGCGGGCGCCGGAGTGCTGGGGGTGGCCTTACGGGACTTCGTGCCGTGGCATGCTGCCATGCCCAGCGGGAGCGTGATGATGAGCAGAGCTGCTGCAAGACGACGCTTCATAGAGATTCTCCTCAAAGTGAATGATGGGTACGACCTCAGTCTAACGGGCGATTGTACTCTTTCGACCCATTGGTCAGTGATTCTTAGCATAGGGCCGATACAAAAGTCGCCGGGACCAAACGGTCCCGGCGACTACCGGTCGGGGTGGCGGGATTTGAACCCACGGCCTCTTCGTCCCGAACGAAGCG
>CAUTGT010000060.1:0-6404 GCA_963537735.1 uncultured Actinomycetaceae bacterium
CGGTGGGCGACCCGAATCAGGCCATTTACGGCTGGAGGGGGGCCTCGGCCTCGTCCCTGGAGTCTTTCCTGGATCGCTTCCAGACGGGGGAGGCGCAGGAGAGTCAGACGCTCACCTTGTCCACGGCCTGGCGCAACGACCAGGCGATCCTGGACGCGGCGAATCGCGTGGCCGCGCCGCTGCGCGAGGTCGCCGCATACCAGGAGGGCAAGCAGCGTCTCAAGGCTCAGTCGCCCGTCCTGGTCACGCGAGACGGAGCTGGACCCGGGCACGTCGACGTCGCGTACGCCCCCGACTACGAGGCCGCGCTGGGGACCGTCGTTGACTTCGTCGGCAGCGTGCGCTCCCAGGCGAGTAAGGGCGGCAAGCGGCGCACGGTCGCGGTGCTGTGCAGGCGACGCAAGGACTTCGCGTACGTGGACGCGGCCCTGCGCGACGCGGGAATCCCGACGGAGATCGTGGGGCTCGGCGGTTTGCTCGACCAGCCTGCGGTGCAGGACGTGCGCGCCGCGCTGGAGCTGGCTTACGACGTCGAGGCCTCCCCGTGGCTGGCGCGCCTGCTGGCCGGCATCGACCTGGGGGCCACCGACCTGATGGCTCTGGGTGATTGGTCGCGTGTCCTGGCCCGCTCGGAGGGAACGAACCCGCACCAGGCGGTCCTTCTGGATGCGGTGGATTCCCCGCCGGAGCCGGGATGGGCGGCCGAGGGACGGCCCGCGATCAGTGAGGAGGCGGTGCGCCGCGTGCGGCTGCTGGGTGAGCGCCTGCGGCAGGTCCGCGAGGGCGTGGGGCGTTCGGTCACCGAGCAGGTTGAGCGGGCGATTCTCATCATGGGCACGTTGGATGACGTGATCGCCGATCCGCTGTCGATGGGCGGGCGCGCCGCGCTCGATGAGTTCATTGCGGTGACGGCGGCTTACGAGAAGGACACGCCGGGGGCCTCCCTCGGCTCGTTCTTGGCCTACCTGCGTATGGCCGACGAGCGCGAGGACGGTCTCGAGGCGCCCCTGGGTGAGCCGGACCCGCGCGCCGTACAGATCATGACGGTCCACGCCTCCAAGGGACTCGAGTGGGATTGCGTCGTCGTCTTCGGGTTGAGCGATGGAGTTTTCCCGTCGCATGACAAGCGCAAGACGGTGTCGTGGCTGGATGAGCCGCCGATCGCTACCGCGTGGCTGACGGATGCCAGCGCCCTGCCGCACCCGCTGCGTGGGGATCGCGCCGATCTGCCGCCTTTCTTGCTGGACGTGGAGGGGGAGTCCAAGCCCTCTGCTGCCTATTCGAAGTGGGTGAAGGGGCACTACGGGCGCGCCCTAGGCGTGCACGCGGAGCGCGAGGAGCGCCGCCTGGCGTACGTGGCGATGACGCGTGCTCGGAGTATCCAGCTCCTCGTGGGTTCGTGGATCTATCGGACGGGTTCGACCTCGCGCCAGCCTTCCCGCTACCTGATGGAGGCGCGCGCTCAGCTGTTCGGTGATGCGCCGGATCTGGTTGATGACTCGCTCGTGCGCGTGGGGGAGCGCGGCGTGTGGGCCAGGGGGGATTGGCGCAGCCTGGGGGTGGAATCGGTGTCTGGGACCGGGGTGTGCCTGATCGCGCCGGAGCCCGGCGATGAGGACATCGTCGAGGGCGAGGCCGGCGTGGCGTCGGTGTCGTTCCCGGAGGAACCCGGGCCCTCGCGCCGCAGGGTTGCGGCGGCTGCGCGGGCCGTCGAGGCGCAGATCCGCGACCTGGCGCAGGATCAGGACGTGTACGAGGCCTTGGCGCAGCTGGGGGATGACCCCGCGGTGCGCGATACGGTTGCACTCATCGAGGAGTATCACCTCGGATTGGAGACGCCGGTCGTGGACCTGTGGGCCGAGCGTGTACCCGCGACGTCAGTGTCGGCCCTCCTGCAGGACGCGGAAGAGTTCGCGCGAGACATGCGCCGACCGATGCCTGCTCGCCCCAGCTCGTTCTCCGCGCTGGGCACGGTGTTTCACGCGTGGGTGGAGCGCGAGCTGCACCTCGCGAGCGCGGATCCGGCCTCGGAGGTCACCGCGAGCCCCGGCGCGAGCGCAGGGGAGGACGCCGCGCTGGCCGGCAGTGACGACGGAGTTGACGAGGCCCTGCTGACGGACGGTGAGCGCGAGCGCCTGGAGCGGCTGCGCGCCAACTTCCGCGCCTTTGTTGCGGGTGAGCTGGCGGATTACCGGGCCGTCGCGATCGAGGAGGCCTTCTCGGTGGAGGTGGGCGGCGTGTCCGTCCAGGGACGCATCGACGCCGTGTTCGAGCGAGTGCGCGGCAATGGACCCCGCTTCCTGGTCGTCGACTGGAAGAGCGGGCGCCCGGTGAGTGCGGCGACCAAGCCGGATAAGGTCGCGTACTTCGTCACCCAGCTGCGCCTGTACCAGCGCGCGTGGGCGGCCCGCGCGGGCGTGGATGCCTCCGAGGTGGGTGCGATGGTCGCTTTCCTGGCGGGTCCCTCGCACCACACGCTCGAGAGCCTTGAGGCCATGCTCGGGTCGGGCACCGCCTCCCTGGACGAGGCGCTCCGCGATATTTTGGATTTTTAAAATCCGTGTTTAATCAAAGTGGATGTGTGACAGGCTGATGAGAGTTTGACGAAAACGGTTGAAAAGCCTGTCATCCGCATCCTCAAAAGCCTTCACAGGATAGTCAGACTTAATCGCCGGATGTGATGAACATGAAAATCTCGCTTGTGTGCCCTGCTCAGGGGATGGTATAGTTGTCCTGTCAATTTCAATGACGAGAGACGGCACACACGGGAGCGTTCCCGGAGTCGCGTTACAGAGAGGCAGCGCGATCACTGGAACCCTCGGTGCCCCTGACAAGGAAGGAGCGCAGCGTGCGCCCCACTATCTCCAAGTTCCTCGCACTCGGTGCAACCGCCTCGGCCTTCGCCCTGCTCGCAGGCGCGTGCGGCTCGGGAAGCACCAGCTCTGGCGGAGGTTCTGGTGCTGACCAGGTCCACCAGATGTACACCTGGGTCTCCACGGACAACGACCGCGCCCAGTGGCAGTCCTTCGTCGATGCGGCCAAGGAGAAGGATCCCAACTTCACCCTGACCTTCGATGGCCCGGCCTTCAACGACTACTGGACCAAGGTCAAGACCCGTATGGTCGCTTCGGACGCGCCCTGCATCCTCACCACGCAGGCCGCTCGCGCGCAGGAGCTGTCCGGCCTGCTTGAGCCTCTCGACTCCTACATGGAAGCCGCCGGCATCAAGGCCTCCGACTACAACGCTGCGATGATGCAGGGCATGACGGTGGATGGACACGTTCTGGCTCTGCCCTACGACGCCGAGCCCGACGTCCTGTACTACAACCGTGAGATGTTCGAGAAGGCCGGCCTGCAGGCCCCCTCGACCTCCTACACGACCGAGCAGTTCCTCAAGGACGCCAAGGCCCTGACCGGTGACGGTAAGTACGGCATCGCCGTCAAGCCGTCCCTCCTGGGCAACGCCCCCGGTGACTTCGGCATCGCATTCGGCGGCCAGGTCTCCAAGGATGGCAAGAACACCCTGACGGATCCCAAGTTCGTTGAGGGCGTCCAGTTCGCCTTCGACCTGGTCCACAAGGAGCAGGTCGCGGTTGCCCCGAACGCTGCCGACAACGACGGCCCCGCGCAGACCGCCTTCACCTCCGGGACCGCCGCGATGATCGTGGACGGCCCGTGGATGTACGGCTCCTTCGAGAAGGAGCTGGGCGATAAGCTCGGCGTCGCGGTCCTGCCGACCCCCACCGGCCAGCCTCGTGCGGTCATCCAGGGTTCCGGCTTCGGCATCGCGAAGTCCTGCCCGGACAAGCAGGCTGCCTTCAACGTTCTGAAGGAGCTCGTGACCCCCGAGGTCATCGGCACCGTTGCTGACAAGCAGGGCACCGTTCCCTCCGTCGAATCCGCGATGGACAAGTGGGCGGCCAACAAGCCCGAGGACAGCGCCGAGGCCGTGCGCGTCCTCCTCGAGAACGGTACCCCGCTCGTGACCACGTCGACGTGGAACCAGATCAACACGTCCTTCCAGCAGTACTCGCCTGAGGGCTTCCGCGGCACCAAGACCGCTCAGGACATCCTCGCCGATCTGCAGAACTCCGCTGGCTGATCCCAGCTCACCGTGAACGAGGCCGGGGACCACTCGGTTCCCCGGCCTCGTTTCGTGGGTTTTGTTCCGTTAGCGCTAACGGTGGCGTGAGCGGGACTGTGGAACCCACTGATACTCGACGAAAGGTGTGCATAGCTCATGAGCGTTGACACTGTGAAACCCGGCCGCGAGGCGCCCTCGGGCGCGGCGGGCGCGGGGGAGGCGAAGGCCTCCAAGCGCGGCAAAGACTCCGCGCGCGCCGAGGGCCGGCGAGGCGATGGCCTGCGCGCCCTCGTCTACCTCTCGCCCGGAATGACGGGCTTCCTTGTCTTCATCGTCCTGCCTCTGATCGCGTCCCTCGTGATCTCCTTCTTCGACTGGTCGATCTTCGGAGGCGGCCGCTTTATCGGAGTGGAAAACTACCGGCGCATGCTCAGCGGCGAGGACCCGGCGTTCTGGACGGTCATGCGCAACACCGTCGTGTTCGCCGCCTGCTACACGGCGCTGAACCTGGTGATCTCGATCGGCCTGAGCTACTGGCTCCAGCGCGTTCCCGAATGGCTCAGCCGCGTCCTGCGCGTCATCTTCTTCATTCCGGTCGTCACGCCGATGGTCGGTAACGCGCTGATCTGGCGCCTCATGCTCTCCGACAACGGCGTGGTCAACTCGGCTCTGGCTGTCTTTGGGATCGAGCATATTCCCTTCCTGAACCACCCGGCGCTCGCGATGGGCTCGCTGCTCATGATGAGCCTGTGGCAGGGCCTGGGTTACAACATCGTCGTCCTGACGGCTGGCCTCAACGGCTTGAACACCTCGGTGCTCGAGGCTGCGACGATCGACGGCTGCAACGGCGTCCAGCGCTTCTTCAAGGTCGTCTTCCCGATGATTTCCCCGACCGTCTTCTTCTGCACGGTCATGACGATTATCGGTGCTTTCAAGGTCTTCGCTCAGCCCTACTTCCTGACGCTGGGTGGCCCGGGCGAGGCTACCAACACGATTGTGCTGGCCCTGTACCGCAATGGTTTCTCTTTCGACAAGCTCGGCTACGCGTCCGCGATGGCGTGGGTGCTCTTCGTGATCGTTATGACGGTGACGGCCCTGCAGTTCGCTGGCCAGAAGAAGTGGGTGAATTACGATGCATAACAAGCGCGTATCAACGACGATTTCGGTCGTCCTCCTGAGTCTGATCGCGGTCGCGTTCATCTTCCCCTTCGTGTGGATGGTCGCGACCTCCCTCAAGCCCACGACCGAGGTCTTCAGTCTGAGCCCGACGGGTAGCCGAATCGCCTGGGACAACTATCCGTCGGCTCTGAACTCGATTCCCTTCGGTCGAGTCGTCCTCAACTCGTTCATCGTCTCGCTGGCTGGCGCGGCCCTCGTGGTCGTCGTGTCGGTCCTGTCCGCCTACGCGTTCGCGCGCCTGCGCTTCAAGGGCCGCGATCACCTGTTCATGCTGTTCCTGGGCACGCTCGTCCTGCCCCAGGAAGTCCTCGTGATCCCGCTGTACATCGGTATGCAGCGCATGGGCCTGGTGAACTCCTACTTCGCCCTCATCGTGCCCTTCGCGTTCGGCGCGTTCGGCGCGTTCCTGATCCGTCAGTTCCTCATGTCCCTGCCCCTCGAGTTCGAGGAAGCAGCCCGCATCGACGGCTGCAGCGACTGGCAGATCCTGACGAAGATCCTGCTGCCCCTGCTCAAGGCTCCGATCACGGTGGTTGGCGTGTTCGCGTTCATCGACTACTGGTCCGCGTTCCTGTGGCCCCTCATCGTGGTCAACGATTCGTCGCTGGCGACGATCCCGCTGGGCCTGCAGATGTTCTCGGGTGAGCGCGGCACCGACTGGGGCCCGCTGATGGCCGCGGTCACGATGACGACGATCCCGTCGATCATGCTGGTCGTGTTCCTGCAGAAGCAGCTGGAAAAGGGTGTCACTCTGGGCGCCTTCGGAGGACGGTGACGAGCGTGAGTGAAACGATGGCCGATACGGAGCGCTGGAGTGCGCTGTCCCGCCCGACCCCGCAGTGGTTCGAGGACGCCCCGCTGGGTATCTTCGTCCACTGGGGCCCCTACTCGGTACCCGCGTGGGCCGAGGACCATGGCGAGCTGGGCGTCGAGGAGGACTGGGAGGCTTGGTTCACCCACAACTCCTACGCCGAGTGGTATTTCAACACGATCCGCATTCCGGGGTCCCCGGCCGCGCAGCGCCACAAGGACCTGTACGGGTCGGCGTCCTACGACGCCTTCCTGGACGCATGGGATCCTGACGCGTGGGATCCGGCCGAGTGGATGCGCCTGTTCCACCGTGCGGGCGCCGGATACGCGG
>CAUTGT010000061.1:0-6392 GCA_963537735.1 uncultured Actinomycetaceae bacterium
CTTCGAGGCGCGGCGCCGAACGCAGTGAGGTCGCCTAGCCTCGCGGGCGGCCGGGGCCTCCGGCGCCCGGAACAGCAGTGGGCGATGAGCGGCCGACCGGGTGCCGCGCGGAAAGCGGGTGCGAAAAGAGCGCTCGAAAACTCGGCTAGCAGAGACTCAGTGCCCGGAGGCGTCGAAGTCGAAGAGGGCCATCGAGGAGTAGATGCCCGAGGGGTCGATGCGGTCCAGTCGGAAGCCGGGAACGATCCAGGAGGCCTCGACGGTCGCGCCGATGTCGAGGGCCATGTCCAGGGCGACGTCGTCGACGTCCTGAGCCAGCGTCACGTGAGGGTGATAGGGAAAGCGCGTCTCGTGGTCGAGGGGGCCCGAACGGATCTCCTCGGCAAGGTCGATGCAGTCGGAGGCTCCTTCGGCCAGCGTCATGAAAGCGACGTTGGAGACGGGACGGAAGGAATCGGTGCCCGACAGGGTGATGCGGAAAGGGGAGTGCCTCGAGGCGATGGAGCGCAGGTGGTCGATGACCTCGGCGCGTGCTTCGCGTGCTACGGGCGTGGGCGGCATCAGCGTAATGTGCGCGGGGATGCGTGATCCTGCCAGGTCACCCAGGCGCAGGCGCAGCTCGGTGAGCTGCGTGACCCACGGTTCGGGAATCGCGACGACGACGCCGAGCCAGTCCTGGCCGGGGAGTCGTTGGGGGAGGAACATGGGGCCTGCCTGTGTCGCGGTTGTGGTGGCTCCACTGTACCGGGTGTCGGGGCGCGCGCGATGAGGCCGTAGCGCTTGAAGGGTGTGAGGGCGTTCACGTAGCCTTGAGGAAGTGAGACCAAGGAGGATCTTGTGACTGATCTCGTGTGGGCCGACGCCGCTACCCCCGATGAAGGGGCCGCACAGGCCGCGAACCTGTTCTGTGACGCGTTTGGCTACGAGCCTCGGGGCGTGTGGAGTGCGCCCGGACGCGTCAATATCATCGGCGAGCACGTGGACTACAACGGTGGCCCGTGCGTCCCGATCGCTCTGCCGCACCGCGCATACGTGGCGCTGTCGCCTCGCGAGGACCGGACGATTCGCCTGATTTCGCCGCAGACGCGCGAGGCGATCGACGTCCTCGATCTCGACGTGATCGGCCCGAAGGGGACCCCCGGTGAGGTGACGAACCATTGGACCGCGTATCTCGCGGGCGTCGCGTGGGCCCTCGAGCAGGCTGGATACGGGCCCCTGCCCGGTTTTGACGCGGCCCTGTGGTCGTGCGTGCCCCTGGGCGGTGGCCTCTCTTCGAGCGCCGCGCTCGAGTGTGCGACGGCGGTTGCCCTCGACGAGGTGTGCGCCCTCGGCCTGGCCGGCACGATCGAGGCCCCCAACGACGAGGGGCGCAAGGTGCTCGTGGATGCCGCGCGCGCCGCGGAAAACCAGGTGGCGGGCGCGAACACGGGCGGCCTGGACCAGACGGCGTCCCTGCGCTGCCGCGAGGGCCACGCGCTGGCCCTCGACTGCCGCGACATGTCGACGCGTCACGTTCCCTTCGACCTGAGCGCGGTCGGCCTGGAGCTTCTCGTCATCGATACGCGCGCCAAGCATTCGCTGGCGGACGGCCAGTACGGCTCGCGTCGAGCGGACTGCGAGGAGTCGGCGCGCATCCTGGGTGTGGACCAACTCGTGGACGTTGAGGACCTGGACGAGGCCACGGCCGCCCTGGGTAATGAGCGCCTGGCCGCCCGCACGCGCCACGTCGTCTCAGAAATCGCGCGGACGCGCGCTTTCATCGAGCTTCTTGACGAGGGGCCGCTGGAGGGCACGCGCCTGGCGGTTGCGGGCGCTCTCCTGAACGATTCGCACGACTCGCTGCGCGACGACTACGAGGTCTCCTGCGAGGAGCTGGACGTGGCCGTGGAGGCTGCCCGTGCCGCCGGCGCGCATGGCGCGCGCATGACGGGAGGCGGCTTCGGGGGCAGCGCGATTGCGCTCGTCGACGCGCACGCTGCGGAGAGTGTGGCGCGAGCCGTTGCGGCCGCCTACGCGGAGCGAGGCTGGGAGCCTCCCCACTTCATCCGATCCCTCCCGGGAGCTCCCGCCGGACGCCTGGACTGAGCGATCTGAGACAAACCGAGGGGCCGGTGCTTCAGCATTTGAAGCACCGGCCCCGGCCTCGTTACACTGAGGGATAGCAGACACGAGGGAAGGATATTCCGATGGGAATCAGCAAACGAGCATGGCAGGTAGCGGGCGCAGCAGCCGGTGGCGCGAGCCTCTTTGGCGGCGGCCTGGCGATCGGACGCCTCCTGCGGCTGGATTCCCAGCGCGGTGACTACCGCAAGGCATGGGAGAACCACAATCTGGCGACCCTGGACCGCCTGCGTGAACTCGACGAGCATCCCGAGGGTGAGCGTCCCTACCTGATCGTCTCCCTCGGCGACTCCTCCGTGCAGGGCGTGGGCGCCTCGCGCGTCACCGAGTCCTACCCGGCCCGCCTCGCCTCCTCTATCGCCGCGCAGATGGACCGCGAGGTCCTCCTGCTCAACCTGTCCCTGTCGGGAGCCACCATCGAGTCCGTGGAACTCACCCAGATCCCGCAAATGCGCGGCCTGGGACTCCTGGACGGCCCCTACAGCCCCGACCTGGTCACTCTGACTATCGGCGGCAACGACGTCATGACCGAGGACATGGCCCCCGGTCAGTTCGAAGAGCGCCTGCGTCGGGTTCTTGCCTTCCTGCCCGGCAGCGCCCTCGTCTCCACGATCCCTTCCTTCGGAATCATGCCCCAGGAAAGCCGCGCGCAGGACATGTCCGACCGTATCGCGGCCGCCGTTGCCGACAGTGACGCGCACCTGGTCGACCTGCGTTCCCTGACGCAGGAATACTCCCTGCCGACCTACACCTTCGCCTACCACGCTGCGGACTTCTTCCACCCGAATTCGGCGGCCTACACCAAGTGGGCGCAGCTCTTCGCCGATGCGTGGGCGACGTCTCGACGTGAGGCAGCCCCCGTCGTCGAGGACGCCCCCCAGTGGGACATGCTCTCGGCGCGGGTGGCACAATCGGAGTATGACGACTGACGGACCGTGGCTCGTCGTCGGGTTAGGTAACCCCGGCGCGCAGTATGCCTCTACCCGACACAACGTCGGGTACTTGACCCTCGACGTGCTCGCCTCGCGCGGCGGTGCGACCCTGACCTCGCACCGCTCGCGCACGCACACCGCCGACGTTCGCTTAGGGATCGGCCCCGGCGGCGTGCCCGGACCCCGCGTGATTCTCGCGCGCTCCGACAGCTACATGAACACCTCGGGCGGTCCGATCAGCGCGCTCGCTACCTTCCACAAGATTGACCCCTCGCGCATCCTCGTCATCCACGACGACATGGACCTTCCCGCGCACACGCTGCGTCTCAAGATCGGCGGGGGAGAGGGCGGCCATAACGGCCTGAAGTCCCTCAGTCAGCACCTGGGCACGCGCGATTACGCTCGCCTGCGCATCGGCGTGGGCCGTCCGCCGGGGCGCATGGACCCCGCCGACTACGTGCTCGCCCCCCTGCCCTCTAAGGAGCGCCCCGACTGGGACGTCACCTTCGAGCAGGCCGCCGACGTCGTCGAAGACATTGTGACCAAGGGATTCGCCCCCACCCAGATGGCCCTGCACACCGGGTCTTGATCGAGGCGGCGACCCTTGGGCGTCGCCGCGCATTCTCACCGCGAAAGGCAGCGCGTGCTACTCACCGGACTCCTCCCGGACATCACCACCGATCCCGCGATCGAGACGGCCACCGATTCCGTCGAAGCCGGACGTTCCGGCACGATCGTCGCGCCCGTCGGCATCCGGCCGCCCCTGCTCGCGGCCGTCGCCTCGCGCGCGGCCGCGCCCCTCGTCGTCCTCACGGCCACGGGGCGCGACGCCGAATCGCTGACCAACGCCCTGGCCTCGTGGATCCCGGGCGTCGCCATGCTGCCCGCGTGGGAGACCCTGCCCCACGAGCGCCTCTCGCCCCAGGTCGATACGATGGCGCGCCGCATCGCCGTCCTGCGCCGCCTCGTCCACCCGATCACGGGAGACGACAGCGCCGGGCCGATGTCGGTCCTCGTCATCCCCATCCGCGCCTTCCTCCAGCCGATCATTTCCGGCCTGGCGGACCTCGAACCCGTGCGCGTGCGCACCGGCGACATTCTCGACCTCACCGAGACCACGAACCGCCTGGCCGAGCTGGGCTACGAGCGCGTCGACATGGTCGAAGGCCGCGGCCAGATGAGCGTGCGCGGCGGCATCCTCGACGTCTTCCCGCCCCAGGAACCCCACCCCCTGCGCGTGGAGCTGTGGGGCGACGAGGTCGACGACATCCGCGCCTTCTCCGTCTCCGACCAGCGAACCCTCGGCGAGGCCGCCGACGGCCTGTGGGCCGTTCCCTGCCGCGAGCTCCTTCTCACCCAGGCAGTGCGCGCCCGCGCCCGCGAGGCCGCCGACCGCCTGCCCGGCGCCGCCGAGATGCTCAGCCTCGCCGCCGAAGGAATCGCCGCACCCGGCATCGAATCCCTGGCGCCCATCCTCGTGGGCGGCATGGAGTCCCTCCTCGACCTGCTGCCCGCGAGCTCGCCGATCCTCGCCTCCGACCCCGAACGAATCCGCGCCCGCGCCGCCGACCTCGTCGCCACGACCGAGGAGTTCCTCGCCGCCGCGTGGAGCGCCGCCGCCGGGGGAGCGGACACACCGCTTGAGGCCTCCAAGGCCTCGTTCCTCGATCTGGGCGACCTGTGGGGGAGCGGGACGCGCCCCTGGTGGGAGATCACCGACCTGCCGCCCGCCGACCTCGCTTCCGCGATCGACGAGGCCGACTCGCCCTCATCAGACGGCCCCGCACCCGTCGTTGTCTCGCCCACCCTCATGCGCGTGGGTGCCCGCGACGTGCACCCCTACCGCGGAGACTTCGCCCGCGCAACCGCCGACCTCACCGACCTGGCCCGCGATGGCTGGCGCATCGTCGTCACCACCGAAGGCCCCGGCCCGGGCCGGCGCATCCGCTCCATCCTCACAGACGCCTCGTGCCCCGCCGCGCTCGCGGACAACGTGGAAGCGCGCCCCGACCCCGGCCTCGTGACCATTACGACCGCGCAGGCCGGCGTCGGTTTCGTCGCACCCCATCTCAAGCTCGCGATCCTCACCGAAGGCGACCTCACCGGGCGAGCGGGCGCGTCCACGCGCGACATGCGCCGCATGCCCTCGCGCAGGCGCAAGGGCGTCGACCCGCTGACCCTGCACCCCGGGGACTACATCGTCCACGACCAGCACGGCATCGGACGCTTCATCGAGCTCGTCTCCCGGACGATCGGGCGCGGGGATGCCGCCTCGACGCGCGACTACCTGGTCATCGAATACGCGCCCTCCAAGCGCGGACAGCCCGCCGACCGGCTCTTCGTGCCCACCGACGCGCTGGACCAGATCTCGAAGTACACCGGATCCGACGAGCCCTCCCTGACCAAGATGGGCGGCGCCGACTGGGCCAAGACCAAGGCCCGCGCCAAGAAAGCCGTTAATGAGGTCGCCAAGGAACTCATCCGCCTGTACGCCGTGCGCCAGCAGACCAAGGGCCACGCCTTCGGCCCCGACACGCCCTGGCAGCGCGAACTCGAAGACGCCTTCCCCTACGTCGAGACCCCCGACCAGCTCGTCACGATCGACGAGGTCAAGGCCGACATGGAAAAGCCCGTGCCCATGGACCGCCTGCTCACGGGAGACGTCGGCTACGGCAAGACCGAGATCGCCGTGCGCGCCGCCTTCAAGGCTATCCAGGACGGCTATCAGGTCGCCGTCCTCGTACCCACGACCCTGCTGGTCACCCAGCACGCGGAGACCTTCGCCGAGCGCTACGCGGGCTTCCCCGTGCGCATCGGAACGCTCTCGCGCTTCTCGACGCCGAAGGAAACCGAGGAAGTGAAGGCTGGGCTGGCCTCGGGCGAGGTGGACCTGGTCATCGGCACCCACTCGCTGCTGACCGGCACCGTTTCGTTCAAGAAGCTCGGCCTCGTCATCATCGACGAGGAGCAGCGCTTCGGCGTCGAGCACAAGGAAACCCTCAAGGCCCTGCGCACGGACGTGGACGTCCTATCGATGTCCGCCACGCCGATCCCGCGTACCCTCGAGATGGCGATCTCCGGCATCCGAGAGATGTCGATCCTCCAGACTCCGCCCGAGGAACGCCAGCCCGTCCTGACCTTCGTCGGCGCCTACACGGACGCCCAGGTCAGCGCTGCGATCCGGCGCGAGCTCCTGCGCGATGGCCAGGTCTTCTACGTGCACAACCGCGTCGACTCGATCTCCTCGGTCGCCGCCCACATCTCCGAGCTGGTCCCCGAGGCGCGCGTGCGCACGGCCCACGGCAAGATGAACGAGCACCAGCTCGAGGCCGTCATCCA
>CAUTGT010000062.1:0-6364 GCA_963537735.1 uncultured Actinomycetaceae bacterium
CGTACGCTCATCGACCTACTCAGCGACCGCGACCGCCTTGAAGAGCTGTCCGCTTCCGGAGCTCGCTCATCGGCGCAGTACGACTGGGAAGTTGTGGCGGATAAGGTCTTCGAGGTCTACAAGCTGGCAATCGCCATGGGGAGCCCCGCCGACTCGGGAACGCGCCGGGCGCGCGACCTGATCCGAGGCCGCGGAGATGAAGGGGAGGAACTGGCATGATCTCACTGTCCCCCTGGCTGCTTGTCGCTATCGTATTCGCCGTCATCACGCTGGCTGTCATCGCTGGATTCGCGATTACGCGTGCGCGTAGGTTGGACCGGCTCCATCAGCGCATTCTTGCGTCGCGTGACGCTCTTTCGCGCCTCCTGCTGCGTCGTGCCTCTGAGGCAGACCTGCTGTGCCGCAGCGCCGGTCTGGAAGGCTCCGGCCTCGCCGACGCTGCACGCGCCTACATTCAGGATGGGGGAGACCAACTCACCACCGATGGCCTCGACCGCCGAACCACGGCGCAACGCCAGGGTGATCGTGTCGACGTCGCGACGCGTTTGGAGCGAGCATCCGCCCTGTCTCGAGCAATCCGCGAGACTCTCACCCCCGAAGAGCGGGCGCGGATTGCATCGGATCCTGGGGCCGGTGCACGCCTGGAAGCGCTGGACGCGACGTGCTATCGCATCGAGCTCACACGCAACGTGCATAACGTGGACGTCGCGGGCGTGCGCGCCCTACGTTCCGCACGAATGGTAAAATTGTTACAACTGGCCGGGCATGCTCCGATTCCCGAGCCCATTGACTTTGATGATGACACGCAGACGGGCGGACGAGGTTACTGACATGCACGCGACCCACTGGGGAGGGCCCGGCGAGGACTATCGCCTCAGCAAGATCAGCAGCGCCACCATCGACCCCACTGACGGCGTCTCGGCACCGGCCCCCGATGATGTCGCTCCCGTCTGGCAGCCTCCCAAAGCACCGCACTCCTTCCCCTGGTTCGAGGTCGTCATGACGACGATCGGCGTGCTGGGGACCATCGGCATCATCATCTACGGTTTGGCGCCGGAGTCATCTGGTGTCACAGCCTTCGTAAAGACGACGCTGCTGTCCCTGGTAGCCCTCGTGATCGTCGTCGGCTTCCTCCAACGGATCGATCGCTGGGAGCCCGAACCGTGGACGACGAAGCTTGCGATGTTCCTCTGGGGCGGGGGCGTGGCGACGCTGGCGTCGATGATCATGAATACGGCGCTGGGCGAGGACATTGCCGCCACAATCGGCGACTTCGAGCGTGCTGAGGCACTTGCCGCTTCATTCATCGCGCCCCTCGTAGAGGAGACCCTCAAAGGGATCGGCGTCCTCATCATCGTCGTTGTACGCCGCAACTCCATCAACTCGGTGCTCGACGGTGTCGTATACGCGGGGTTCTCGGCGGCTGGGTTCCTTTTCTTCGAGGACATCCTGTACTTCTTGCGCTCCGAGGGCCAAGGCACAAATAGCCTCATCGTGGTATTCGTTCTTCGCGCCCTGATGGGACCCTTCCTGCACGTCATGGCTACATCGATGACGGGTATCGGATTGGCGCTCGCCCTCCTGAAGTTCAAGCGGGGCTGGTCGAAGACCGCTATCGTCATCGTCTTCTGGTTCTTCGCGATGCTCATCCACTTCGTGTGGAATGGCAGTGCTGCTTTAACCGGATCCGGATTGGGCTTCATTGCGATGTATCTCGTGGTGGGTATTCCCGGGTTCGTCCTCTGGTCGATTCTGCTGCTGCGAGCTGCTCGTAGGGAGGCTCTCCACATCCGCGACGGCCTGGTCCCGTACGTGCGCACCGGGTGGATCCTTCCCGGCGAAGTATCGATGGCGACCGATCGTCGCGCGCGTAAAGCCGCCTTCAAGTGGGCTGCCCAGGGTGGGCGGGATGCGAAGCGTGCGATGCGCGCCTTCTTGTCCGACCTGGCCTCCCTCGGCCTTGACCAGCGCCTCATGGCTCGCCACGGCGCCGAACCCTCGCGCATCGAAAACGATCGTCAGCTGCTGACTGATGCCGTCGAAAACCGGCGCGAATTCCTGCGACTCACCGCGATTGCTGAGCAACAAAAGGACGTCACAAACGCCGTTGCTGGTCGCGCTCAGGTCGCCTGACGTGCAGTATTGCGCAGGGATAAGAGGCCGGAGTCGAGGCGACGAGGCGAGGCCAGGCTTCTCGGCGGCTTCCGCTTCGGGGGCTTTTGCATGAGTTCGTTCTCACGGCTGTTCCATCGCCTTCTCATAGGTGACGCATAGGAACATGGGGAATGATGGGGGCGATAGAAAGGAAACCTAAATGATTGATGAACGGTCGACGCGCCCACGTTCCTGGGCGTTGATCGTCTGCTCCGTCGTGCTGATCGCAGTGAGTATACGGGCGGCGATCTATGAATTTACGCAAGCCTTTGAGGGCATCTCGTCATCCGATGCCTGGCTTGCGCTTGGCGCCTCGACGCTGAGCGCAGTTGTGGGACTCGTGTTCCTCGGTGTGTGGGCGCGTATGAAGCCGTCGGTTCTCGCATGGCTCGCCGCGTTCGGCTGGGGAACAGGCGGTGCTCTCATTTTTGCCGGTTTTGGAAACGGCTTTTTGGATTCTGCTGTTGCGGACTCTGGCCTATCGGAAAGTACCGTTGACTTTGTGACGTCCGTGCTGACGGGACCCGTCGTTGAGGAGACGGGCAAAGGCCTCGGTGTCCTCGCGTTAATTCTTGCTGCACGTAAGCTGCTTGAGCGGCCCGCGCAGGGCGGCGTTCTCGGTGCCCTTGTTGGCATCGGCTTCGCCTGGGGTGAGGATGTGGGCTACTACGTGAGTGCCCTCGAAGACGGCATGGGTGGACTGTGGGAATCCTTCCTCGTGCGCGCCATCCTCGGTGCCTACGCTCACGCTATCTTCACCGGTGTGTTTGGATACGCGCTGGCCTGGGCCGTCCTGCGTGCCAATAGCGCGATGCGTGGAATCCTCGCCGGTGTTGCGGGATTCGTCGGAGCGCTCGCGCTGCACGCTCAAGCCAACGGCCTGGGGTTCGTGGCTCCCGAGGACTCCTGGAACCTGACCTACGGTGCGATTGAGATCCCCGTTCTCATCGTGAGCGTCGCCCTCCTCGTGTGGGGCTTGCGACGCCCCCGGGCTACCCTGGAGGCATGAGCGCACTCGACTGGCCTGTGGACGCGGACGGCTATCCCCATCGGGAGGCCGCCCGCGTCCTCCTCTTTGACGACAGTGGACGGGTTCTATTGGCCAAGGGCCACGACGAAGATCAACCGGAGCGGTTCTGGTGGTTCACGATCGGTGGCGGGATCGAAGAGGGTGAAGATCCGTGCGCCGCTGCCGTGCGCGAAGTGTTCGAAGAAACCGGCATCGAGCTGGCCCCTGACGACCTAGTGGGACCCGTCCTCTACCGGACAGCCGAGTTCGACTTCCTGGCGGTCACCGCCCGGCAGGACGAGTGGTTTTTCATCGCGCACACACCCTCGACCGCGCTGAGCCGGGACGGATGGACTGAGCTGGAACGCTCCGTCATCGACACTCAGGCCTGGTGGGATATTGACGAGGCCGCGGCCCAGATCGATGGAGAGATCTACCCCGCGCAGATCCTCGAGTATGCCCGCGCCTGGCGCGATGGGTGGGATGGGAACATGATCCGCCTGACGGACACGCGCGAACCCTAGCGTTGACAACTAGACGAGGCCGAGGGGGGCGATCACCAGAGACAGATCCGGAGCGTTGAGCTGGATCGACACCTGCTCGCGAACGGCGGGCTTCGCGCAGAACGCGATACCGACCCCGGCCTCGTGCATCATGGGGATGTCGTTCGCCCCATCACCGATCGCGACCGTGCGCTCGAGGGGGACACCGAGGGACGAGGCCCATGAACGTAGGCACTCGACCTTTACCTGGGAGGTCACGATGCGCCCCAGGACGCGGCCGGTCAACACTCCGTCGACGACCTCAAGGCGGTTTGCAGCGTAGAAATCGATGCCGAGGGAGGCTGCCAGGGGAGCGACCACTTCCTCGAATCCGCCCGAGACGATGCCGAACTTTCCACCGGCCCGGTGGACCGCGTCGATCAACTCGCGCGCACCCGTTGTGGGGGTGATGGAAGCCAAGACGTCGCCGAAGACGGATTCGGGGACCCCGGCGAGGGTTGCAACGCGCTCGCGCAAAGACTCCGCGAAATCGAGCTCACCATTCATCGCGCGAGACGTAATCTCGGCGACCCGCTCACGGGTGCCTGCAGCCTCAGCCAACTCTTCGATGACCTCCTGGCAGATCAGCGTCGAATCGACGTCGGTGACGACGAGGCCGGGTGCCCCGCTGGCAAACAGCAGCGGAGCACCCGGCTCGTTGAGACGGTGAGTCATACTCACTTGCGGACGACCGCGCCCTTGGGGACGACCGTAATACCGGACTCGGTGACGGTGAAGCCACGCTCGCGATCGTGATCAAGATCGACACCGACGACGGCGCCTTCCTCAACGACGACGTTCTTATCCAGAATCGTCTTCACGACTCGCGACGAGCGGCCGATGCGACAGCCGTGCATGACGACCGAATCCTCGATCTTTGCCCACGAGTGGACGTAGGTGTTCGGGGAAATCACCGAGCGCACGATCTCGCCACCGGAGACGATGACGCCGGGGGAGACGAACGAGTCGATCGCGTGCCCCAGACGATCCGCATCGCCGTAGACGAACTTGGCCGGCGGCAGCGAGCCGTCGATCATCGTCATGGTCGGCCAATCGCGGTTGTACAGGTTGAACACCGGGTGCACCGAGATCAGGTCCATGTTCGCCTCGTAGTAGGCATCCAGCGTACCGACGTCACGCCAGTAGTCGCGGTCGCGGTCGGTCGAGCCCGGCACGTCGTTGTCCTGGAAGTCGTAGACGCCGCACTCGCCGCGCTCGACGAACCACGGGATGATGTTACCGCCCATGTCGTGCTTCGAATCGGGGTTGGCCGCATCCTCACGCAGAGCGTTGACCAGATCCTTCGTGGTGAACACGTAGTTGCCCATGGAGGCGAGAACCTTGGTCGGATCGTCGGGCAGGCCCACGGCGTTCTTCGGCTTCTCGAGGAAGTTCTTCACGACCCCGTTCTCGCCGTCGATAACACCGAGCGCCGAAGCCAGCTCGATCGGCTGACGGATGCCGGCGACCGTGGCGGGAAGCCCCGAATCGATGTGGTGCTGGACCATCTGCGAGAAGTCCATGCGGTAGATGTTGTCCGCACCGATGATGACGATGTACTCCGGCTGCTCGTCGTCGACGATGTTGAGCGACTGGTAGATGGCGTCCGCGCTACCCAGGTACCAGTGCGGGCCGCGACGCTGCTGAGCCGGCACAGGGGCAATGAAGTTGCCGAGTAGAGGAGACGTGTACCAGGTCTTCGTGACGTGGCGGTCGAGCGAATGGGACTTGTACTGTGTCAAGACAACAATCTTGAGATATCCGGAATTCACGATGTTCGACAGCGCGAAATCGATCAGACGGAAGTGGCCGCCGAACGGAACCGCCGGCTTTGCACGGTCATCCGTCAGGGGCATCAGTCGCTTACCCTCACCGCCCGCGAGAACGATTGCCAGAACGTGGTTCTTTGCCATGTGGCACCTCTTCGTTGGTCGAGTGGACCCGCATCGGCGCGGATCCGTGTGAGTGATCACACTGTATTACAAATGTCCATCGATTGCTACATCGTCTCGTTTTCGACCAGCGGTGACGTGTGATCGGATACGATGTATCTCACATGTCGCTCCCGTCGGAAGGACCCCACCATGCGCGTTGATCTCCTTACCCGCGAATACCCGCCTCACGTCTACGGAGGAGCCGGTGTCCACGTGCTCGAACTGGCCAAGGTCCTGCGTGGCCTCGTCGATGATCTGCGCGTCCAGGCGTTTGACGGTCCGCGCGAACCGGGCACCGATGGAGCCGACCCGGGCGTGACTGGGCACGCTGATCTGCCCCAGCTGGCCGGAGCGAACGCCGCCCTGCGCACGCTCGGTGTTGACCTCGAGATCGCCGCCGCGTGCGAGGGGTCTGACCTGGTCCATTCCCACACCTGGTACGCGAACTTTGCCGGACACGTTGCGTCGCTTCTTGGCGACATCCCGCACGTGATCTCGGCGCACTCCCTCGAGCCGCTGCGCCCGTGGAAGGCCGAGCAGCTCGGCGGCGGCTACCGCCTGTCCTCCTACGTGGAGAAGACCGCCTACGAGGCTGCGAGCGCGATCGTTGCCGTCTCGAACGGCATGCGTGACGATATTCTGCGCTGCTACCCGGGCGTCGATCCCGAGCGCGTGCACGTCATTCACAACGGCATCGACCTGAACAAGTGGCACGCCCCCGAGGG
>CAUTGT010000063.1:0-6360 GCA_963537735.1 uncultured Actinomycetaceae bacterium
CCCGGGGCGATGGTCGTCGTCGCGGTGTAGACGCGGCTTCCTCCCCGCAGGAGGCCGCTGAGGGCACTGAATGCGATCACGGACGCGATGATGAGGACCAGGCCGATAATGAATCGACGGTCCATCTTGCCGGGGGCGCGCGTCGGGATCGACACTGAAGCTGAGACGCGTTTCACTCTTCTATGATGCACGCTCGACGGAAAAAGCGGTAGGTTGCCGACTATTCATGAGAACCAACCGATCCGATCGGTGAAATGACGCGTAAAAAATTGCCGACTCAAACCAATCAAACGAAGCAACCCCAACTGATAGCATGTTGCCATGGCAACACGATTCCTTACTCTCGCTGACGTCGCCGAGACCCTGAATCTCACAATGTCAGCAACCCGCGCCCTCGTTTCCTCCGGCGAGCTTCCTGCCATTCAGGTGGGCGGCAAGCACGTCTGGCGGATCGAAGAGTCCGTCCTGGAGCAGTTCATCCAGGATCAATACGCCGCGACGCGCGAGCGTCAGAAGGCGGAAAACGCTCACTAGTCGGCCGACCATCGCTGGCCGAGCACGCGGAGTCGACGAAGCCCCGCGAGCGCCAGCGACACGGTCATGCCACCTATTTCATCCCGGCCGTCATAGGTGAAGGCCTCTCCATCCAGGGCGACATCGACGTGGTCCGCGTAGACGGCGTCGATGATCCCCCGGTGGTCACCCCCGTCGGATTCGATGACGACTCCAACGCCTCGCGCGCCTAGTTCGCGCAGGACATGGCCAACGCCGACGCCTCCTCGCATAGAGGACTCTCGCGCGACGCTACGCCCGAGGGGCCAGGCCGCGACGATTGCGGAGAGCATAACCAGGCTGTCGTCGCGACTTCCTCGCAGGAGCACCCACGAGCGGGTCGAATCGAGCACCGAGCCGATGATCATTGAGCCCCCTCGTAGCGCCACCGTGATGTCGCCGTCCGCACCGGCTAGGCGGGCGGACAGGGTGACCGAGGCACGCTCAGCATCGGTGAGCTCATCGATGAGCGCATCGAGATCACGACCGCGCTCATCCTCGAAGCGCGCTTCCAGCTCGGCAATGAATGCTGACATATCCATGCCCCTACGATGCCACACTTATGCGCCGCACATCACATTTGTATAACATCAACTCATACGTATTGACACAATGCGCAACGAAGCGGATAGTTAACGCATCGAATCCGTCCACTCAATGAAGAGTTCACCATGACTGATGATTCACTGGCCACCGCCGGCCAATCACACCTCACCGACGCATTCCTCTGGCTCGTCGGGGCCCCGCTCTGCCTCCTCGACGCACTCTATCTCTCCCACCTCGCGCCGCCACTGAGCGCGGACCGTCCCGAGACGCTCGTTGTCTGGGTACTCGGCATTGCCGCCCTCGCGCTCCTGACATGGAGCCTCCTGTGCTCAGCGTGCGCTCACCTCGCACTTCTACGCGTTGCCCCGCCCGCGGCGCGCGCGGCGGCACGTTTCTTCGTCTCCCGTTGCGGTACCCGTCTCTCGCGGTCGCTTCTGGCACGCGCCGGTGCCAGCGCATTGATCGGCTCGGCACTCGTCACCGGAGCGCCCGCCGCGGCTTCCCTGGCGGCACCGCAGGGACAGACATCACCCGCCGTCTCACTGACGTGGGCCGATACTCCTGGAGGCACTTCCCCCGACCAGGAGGCGACACGGACGGCTCCGGCCACACTCCCCGCGCCCGCGCAGGATGCGCCGGCCACGGATACCCCCGCTCACCCCGATTCGGTCACGGTCGCGCCGGGCGATTCGCTCTGGTCGATCGCCGCCTCACTGCGCCCCGACGTGGACGACGCGCGCATCGACGCCACGTGGCGGGCAATCCACGCGGCCAACTCCGAGTCGGTTCACGACCCGGCTCTCATCTACCCAGGACAGACACTCTCCATTCCCCAGGACCTGCCATGAGCACCCAAATCGCGCCCCGGCCTCGTGCCTCTGAGGCGCCCAGACGACGGCCGGCCACGAGGCCCACCCCCACCCGTCCGATCCAGCCCGCCCCGTTCCGGTGGAGCCAGGATCCCGAGTTGATCGACAGGGCCGCCACGTCGCCGACGCCGACCCACTACGTCACTGATCCGCGGGAGAATCTGCCGGATCCCGGGCCGTGGGCGGCGAACCTCGCACGTGCCATCGTCGAGGTCGTTACAGGTGTTCGGCAGGCACCCCAGCTACGTCGTTGGCTCCTGCCCGACCTCTACGGAGCGCTCGTGTGCGTCCACATGTCCCCGTGCGCGAGGGGAACGAGGCCCGTCCACGTGCGCACATGCCTCCTCGATGAGCGCACGACAGAGGCCGCCGTCATCGTCTCTACCGTGTCGCGCACCTACGCTCTTGCTCTGCGCCTCGAGGAGTACCACGGACGTTGGATCACGACAGCCCTCGAACTCGCCTGACGGACCAGCGACGCGGCTCGACGGATGCACAAACGGGTGAGGGGGCTCCCGCAGGAACCCCCTCACCCGTGACGTGTACCGATCAGCGGCGGCGACGCTTCTTAGCGGCAGCGCGACGCTCCGCGCGGTTACCGCTCGACGAGGACGCGGACGACTCGGTGCCCTCAGCGGAGCTGTAGCTCACGCGGCTCGGCGCCTTCGCGCGGCCCACGTTGCCCATCACCGAACGGGCGTGGGCAACGGCCTCGCGTGCGGCCGCGGAGGCCGCGGACTCGGCAGCGGCAACGTCCTCGACGCTGGGCTCAGAGGAAGGCGTCGCGGCCTCCTCCTGCGCGGGAGCAACGCTTGCGGCAGCGATCGAACCGCCGGCCTCCTCCTCGGCGGCGGCCAGGGCGCGCTCGAACTGCTTCGCGTAGGAGAACACCTGCTGGACGGACTCCTCGCGGATGCGCTCGACCATCGCCTGGAACATCTGGGCGCCCTCGTCCTTGTACTCGACGAGCGGGTCGCGCTGACCCATCGCGCGCAGGCCGATGCCTTCCTTCAGGTAGTCCATCTCGTAGAGGTGCTCACGCCACAGGCGATCCACCACGGAGATAACGACGCGACGCTCGAGGGTACGAATGGGCTCATCGCCCAGCTGCGCCTGCGCCAGCGGGTTGGCGTTCAGGCGATCCTCGGTGTCCGCGTAGACGGCGTGGATGTCGCCAACCAGCTCGGTCACCAGATCGTCGCGCACGAGGGACGCAGCACCACCGTGCTCCTCCTCGACCTCTTCGATCGTGACCGACGGCGGGTAGTAGGCGCGCAGGTGCTCCCACAGGGTGGGCAGATCCCACTCGTCCACGGGCTTGTCGGCGATCGCCTCGTCGACCAGGCCGGTCACGAGGGACTCCATGAACGCGCGCATCTGCGGGCCCATGTCCTCGCCCTCAAGCACCTTGCGGCGTTCGGCGTAGATCGTCTCGCGCTGACCCGTCATGACGTCGTCGTACTTCAGGACGTTCTTACGGATCTCGAAGTTGCGGGCTTCCACCTGACGCTGGGCCGACGCGATCGAACGCGACACCATGCGGTTTTCCAGCGGCATGTCCTCCGGGTAGGCGCCCGAGGCCATGATGCGCTGGGCCATGCCCGAGTTGAACAGACGCATCAGGTCGTCTTCCATCGACAGGTAGAAGCGGGACTCGCCCGGGTCACCCTGACGGCCGGAACGTCCGCGCAGCTGGTTGTCGATACGACGCGACTCGTGGCGCTCCGAACCGAGCACGTACAGGCCGCCCAGCTCGCGCACCTCCTCACGCTCGGCCTCGACGGCCTCTTCCGCAGCCTCGAGGGCCTTGGGCCACGCCTCGCGGTACTCCTCCGGGTTCTCCTTCGGGTCGAGGCCCTCGGCCGCCAGGTTCGCCTGGGCGAGGAACTCCGAGTTACCACCCAGCATGATGTCGGTACCACGGCCCGCCATGTTCGTGGCCACCGTGACCGCGCCCTTGCGACCGGCCATCGCGACGATGGCGGCTTCGCGGGCGTGCTGCTTGGCGTTGAGCACCTGGTGCGGGATGTGCTTCTTCTTGAGCATCTGGGAGAGCAGCTCGGACTTTTCCACCGAGGCGGTACCGATGAGCACCGGCTGGCCGGCCTCGTGACGAGCCACGACGTCCTCGATGATCGCGTCCAGCTTACCCTTCTCCGTCGGGTAGACGAGGTCGGACTGGTCCTTGCGGATCATCGGCTTGTTCGTGGGGATCGGGATGACGTCGATCTTGTAGGTCGACTGGAACTCCGCGGCCTCGGTCTCAGCCGTACCGGTCATGCCGGAACGCGAACCCTCGGGGTACAGACGGAAGTAGTTCTGCAGCGTGATCGTGGCGAGCGTCTGGTTCTCAGCCTTGATCTCGACGCCTTCCTTCGCCTCGATCGCCTGGTGCATGCCGTCGTTGTAGCGGCGACCCGGCAGGACACGGCCCGTGTGCTCGTCGACGATGAGGACCTCGCCGCCGTCCACGATATAGTCGCGGTCCTTGAAGAACAGCTCCTTGGCGCGGATCGCGTTGTTGAGGAAGCCGATCAGCGGGGTGTTCGCGGCCTCGTAGAGATTCTCGACGCCCAGCTGGTCCTCGACCTTGTCGATACCCGGCTCCAGGATGCCAACGGTCTTCTTCTTCTCGTCGACCTCGTAGTCCTCGTCGCGCTTGAGCATGCGCGCGATGCGGGCAAACTCCACGTACCAGCGGTTCAGGTCGCCGTCAGCGGGACCCGAAATGATGAGGGGGGTACGGGCCTCGTCGATAAGGATCGAGTCAACCTCGTCGACGATGACGAAAGCATGGCCGCGCTGGACCATATCCTCGGGCACCTGCGCCATGTTGTCGCGCAGGTAGTCGAAGCCGAACTCGTTGTTCGTACCGTAGGTGATGTCGCAGGCGTACATCTCGCGGCGCTCGGCGGGCGTCTGACCCACGAGGATACAACCGCAGGTCAGGCCCAGGAAGTTGTAGACGCGGCTCATGATGTCCGACTGGTACTTCGCCAGGTAGTCGTTCACCGTCACGACGTGCACGCCCTTGCCGGTCAGCGCGCGCAGGTACGACGGCATCGTGGCGACCAGGGTCTTACCTTCACCGGTCTTCATTTCCGCGATCTTGCCCTGGTGCAGCGCGATGCCACCCATGACCTGGACGTGGAAGGGACGCATGCGCAGGATTCGCCACGAGGCCTCACGGACCGTCGCGAACGCCTCCACCAGGATGTCGTCCAGGGTCTCGCCCTCTTCGAGGCGATCCTTGAACTCCTGGGTCTTAGCCTGCAGCTCCTCGTCCGTCAGAGCCTCAAAATCCTCCTGCAAGGCATCAACCTGCGACGCAAGCCGATCCAGCTTGCGCAGCATACGCCCTTCGCCAGCGCGAAGGATCTTGTCAATAATCGACACGAATAGCTCCTGACGTTAATCGCCCGCCCCCTTGTAGAGCGGACAGTCAAATCCACCCATTAGTTTACGAACTAACTGCCCAAAGTGGAAACGCCAGCGCGAACTATGGACGTATTTAACGCTGACAGCGCACACGGAGGCGCATCAAGCACTCCGAACACACGGAGGCGCCCCGGGCACGATGCCCGGGGCGCCCCGCGGTCCTTCAACCGTCAGACTGTCGTGTTCAAGCGAAGCACGCCGTACGTCCACCCGTGGCGGTGGTAGACGACGCACGGCTGGTTCGTGTCCTTATCGACGAAGAGGAAGAAGGGGTGACCAACCATCATCATCTGATCCAGGGCCTCATCCACACTCATCGGCGGGGCCTCGTGCACCTTCTGACGGACGATGATCGGGGTATCACCCCACTGCTCCTCGCGGGCCTCTCCGACCTTCAGGTCCTCAGCGCTGCGCAGCGGCTTGGGGGCCTCAGGTTCGGGTGCGACCGTCTCTTCGACGACGGGAGCTTCGAGGATTTCGGCTTCGGCCAGGTCGCGCGGGTACCGACGGCGGTGGTCCTTCACGCGATCACGCAGGCGGCGCAGGCGCTCGTAGAGCTTGCCGGCAGCGATGTCGACGGCCGCGTAGCGATCAGCGGACTGAGCCTCAGCGCGGATGATCGGGCCCTTACCGTAAACGGTCAGCTCGATGCGCTCGGCGGTGTCAGCCTGGCGGGGGTTACGTTCGTGAGTCAGCTCCACATCGACGCGCTGAGCGCGGGGGTAGAACTGAGTGATCTTCGAAACCTTCTCCTCCACGTATTCCCGGAAATTCGGGTGAATCTCGGCATTACGTGCGACGACGGTGATGTCCATGTGTTTCCTCCATGGTGTGCGGCGGGCATCGTTGCCCGCAGGTGGGGATTGTTCGGTGCTCACTGCCCGAACCGTGGTCTGAGCTATCACCTCCCGCACTGACGTGAGGAGCGTCCCTGCTGCTCACGCTATCGAAAGTC
>CAUTGT010000064.1:0-6350 GCA_963537735.1 uncultured Actinomycetaceae bacterium
CACATCACCTGCTGCACGAGCTGCGCATCCGTCGCGCCATACTCGTAATCAGCATTCACCTCTGCGACGACGCGGTCACCCTCGCCCTGATCAGCGACGTACGCCTTCGGCCACAGGAACTCACCGTGCCACGCCTGCAGGAAGTCACGCAGATCCTCACCAAATTCGATGGGGACGAGGCTCCTCATGAAGGCGACGATCGACAACACCTCGCGCGAATCACCGAGGAAACGGAAGCAGAATAGATGCCCCTCCCAAAAACCGCAGAGATCCCCATCGCTATCGATACGCCAACTCCACCCCTCAGAGTCGAAAAGGAGCCCCAAGCGCTCCTGCGTGATGGGGCGAACCATATCGAAACGATTGGCTTCAAACTCCGAATTACCCGTGACAATTCCTTCCGGAGGTGCTGCGTTGCTACCTCTCCATTGTTCCATATCAGGGGCGGTATCGTCCGGCAGTTCGCGGCGGCGAGGCGTCTCCTCGCCGTCGGCTCCCCCGTCGGCATCCGCCCGCCATAGCCAGCCCATGATGCACCCCTAGTCGTGCCGATGATTGGTGACGCGCCACTGCGTCGCTACCGATGGGGCGAGAGCGCGCCGATCGCCCCTGACAGCGGTCTGCATATGCATACCCATTGGCGCCTCCTCAGCTCACCTCATCGTGTTACCAGCACGTGTCTTGGTAACTTCACAGTAGCGCAGAAACCGCGAAAAACCAACGCCCCTGAGAGGTTCAGGCCCCCGGAGAGCGCGCGCGATAAGACGGCGCGTCACCATCGTCGCAGCTCATCCGGGAGACCCTGAAGCACTTCAGACCAATTGTCTAGTTGCTCACATTTTGATTTAGCTCTTGCGAGTGGAGAAGATTTCTACTAAATAGCGAGTTTTTACTCGCCTTCGCGAACGATCCCCGACGGGGACTCATCGGACTCGACGCGCGGCTCAGCGCCCGGCCCCACAGGGACCGACGAAGCCAACGCAGGTCCTGCGGGCGCATCCGAGCTAACGACGGGAACGGGCATGAAGGACGGCATCGGCCTCTTCTTGGCGCTCTTCGCAACCAGCCAGCGCAGCGCCCACTCAGCGGGACCACGAGAGGACCCCATTGCCTCGGCAATGACACAGCCGAGGCCGATCAGCGCCCACACAACGAGCGCGATCAGTCCGGACACGGCGACCCCGAGGCTGCGCACCCCGGCCACACCGAGCACGACGAAGATGAGGATGAAAAGCACCGTCTGGGACAGATAGGCGGTCATCGAGCGACGACCGATCGCACTCAGGAAGGCACAGGCCGAGCCAAGCTTTTCGCGAGGCCCACCACCCACGTGCGCGAAGAGCGCAAGCCAGCCGCACGCACCCACGACCCCCGAGGCATGGAACAGCGGGTAGGACCAGGCGGCCGAGCCGGCAAACGCCCAATCCAACTGCATGAGCGCAAAAGGCAACCCTCCGAGGATTCCAACGCTCAGGCCACCGACAGCAAAGCATGCAAGGACGAGGCGATGCCCGCGGGGATCTTGCAGGACGCCCCAGCGCGCAACTCCCACGCCAATCATGACGCACGGAATCACGAGGGACATCAGAACCGTTCCGATGGTTGCTCCCAACCAGTTCCCCAGGGACTCCAGCGGGTAGAACATCGTCAGCGCCATCGGGCCGTGATATTCGAGCACCATGGGCGTGCCACCCATCCAATACCCCGCCCCCCACAGGCCAAAGAGACTGAGCGCAGCAACAAAGGAGCCCACCAGGACGCGAGGCCACGCGCGCTTCATGACGATCACCTCAGCGAAGACGACCGCGACGAGGCCGTAGGTTCCGATGATGTCGCCGGAGAAGACCAGGGCATGCACAGCGCCGAAGACCAGCATCCACCAGCCGCGGCGACGGATCAGGCGCACGGCCACGCGGCGAACGTGACGCTCGATGTTCTCCTCGGCAATCTGTCGCTGGACGGGATGCCAGCCGGCGACCACCTCGGCGGGGACATTCTGCTCGATGGCCCTGCGCTCGCGCTCCATCGTGCGCGACGCCATGATCGCCATGCCGAAGCCGAACAGGATTGAAAAGAGCGGGTAGGCCCTGCGATCGACGAGCACGGTGCGGGCCAGATACCACCACTGGTCGGCGCTGCCCATAGCCACGAGCGCCGCATGCCCTGCCGGGGGAGTCTCCGGGAAGTAGGCAATCCAGAAGGGAACGTTGGCCAAGGCAATGAGCGCGAGCATGGCGCCGCGCGCGACATCGGGGGCCGGGTATCGAAGCTGGCGTTCTCCCGTGAAAGACAGGGTGTGCATGGCGTCCTTACTCGTCGTGGTGTCAGTGTGACAAAGGGGGCGAGGCCGGAGAGCGTTTCCGAGCCTCGCCCCTGAATGCGTCGCACGGGTCAGTACATCGCTTGCATCATGGCCTGCTGCTGAAGCTCTTTGCGCTTGCTGCCGGCTCGAACGACAAGGACGATACCCACGATGAGCAGGACGACGCCGGACACGCCAACCACGGTGCTCCACAGGAATGCGAAGCCGATCGAGTTCGTAAAATCATTGGGGCTGACGCTCATGCCCGTAATGGATGCGTTCTGAGCGATGCCTTCGCAGCGGACCGTGAAGGTGCCGTTGTTCAGGCCGTCGATGTAGTAAATCGACTTGTTGCTCTGGAACACGGACATGTCGTATGTGTTGTTGCCCGAGTCAATCATCTTGCACGTCGTCGCCTCGCCGCCCGAGATCTGGAGCATGTAGCTGCCGGCTCCACTCACCTCGACGGTGCCGCCATTCGAGAAGGTGGCACCTTGAGTCAGAGCCTCAGTCATATCCGTCACGCCCTGGAACCACAGGACGAAGAAAAGGATGGGAGCGGCGACAAAAGACGCGAGGACGCCGAGGACGATGAGGATGGTGCCGGGGGCGCTGCTGGGGCCCTTCACGATGGGCATCGCGACCGGGCCACCGTAGCCTCCGCCCTGGAAGTTCTGGGGCCCTCCCTGCATCGGCATGCCCTGCATGGGCATCCCCTGCATGGGCATCCCCTGCATCGGAGCGCCCGCTCCGTTGTCACCGTACTGGGGCCAGGGTGTGCCCTGACCGCCGGGAACACCGTAGGGGGGATTCGACATGTGTGTGCCTTCCTGAAGGAAATTTTGCTTAAGCATAACAATGCGGTACACGGACTGGACAGTGTGCCGGCGCGATTGGAACGCTCGGATACCCCTCGATCGTACGCTGTTTCCTCCCGTGGGGGAAAGCGCCGGAGGGAACCACAAAGGGGACGAGGCCCGGGATAGACCCCCCAGCCTCGTCCCCTTTCGCGGAGCTTGAGTCAGCGCACGGCGCTCAGCATGGCTTCCTGCGTGATGCGACGGCGCTTGCCGTTCACCTTCACCAGGAGGACGATGCCGACGATCAGGACGATCAGGCCGGTGACACCGACGACGGTTCCCCACACGAAGGGCATGGCGAACACCTTTGCAACGACCTCGGGCGATGCGTTGAATGCGGTGATGTTCGCGCCGCTGGCGATGCCGTCGCACTGCAGCACGTATGAGCCCGCGGGCACGTTCTGCACCAGGTACACATCGTCACTGCCCGCGTAGGGTTCCAGCTCGTAGCTCTTGTCGTCTGAGCCAATCAGCGAGCAGGAGGGATCCTTGTGCGCAGTGCCCTGCACCATGAAGACACCGTCCGCGGTCACGGTCACGACGCTGCCGTTGGCGGTGGTGCCGCCCTTGACCGCATTGCCCTCAGTGCCGGCCACACCGGCGATCATTGTGGCGAAGAAGACGATCGGCGCAACGATGACCATGAGCACCACGCCGAGAACGAGCGTGGTGATGGCGCCGCCTCGACCGGGCAGCTTCGGCATGGCCACCGGAGCGGGAGCACCGTAGCCCTGCGGAGCTGCGGCACCCGGGTAGGAAGTACCGTTCGTGGGCACCGAGTTCTGCTGGCCCGCGGGACCGTAGGAGGGGTTCGACATGTCTGTGCCTTTCTGATGAGGACTCTGCTCGACCGTGAGTAAGGCGTGCAGATTGTTGGGAACGTGTCAACATAGCACACCGCCGACCCCTGTGTGGGATCGGCGGTGAAAAATTCCGAGTTCTGGTCGCGCGTCAGTTCAGCGACACTCCGCTCAGGCGCTCCTCGCGCAGCTCGGCGACACCCGGCACGTCGAGCGGCTCCAGCGTCACGCCTGTGGCGCGCTCAAGCAGCAGGTCCGCCAGCTCGGGGTTACGCGCGAGGGCGGGGCCGTGCATGTAGGTGGCGATGACGGACCCCTGAACGGCGCCGTCGTAACGCACCTCGGGTGTTTCTTCCCCCTGGGGCGTGCCGTTTCCAACACCGGAGATGACGCGTCCCAGCGGAGAGGCGTCGGGGCCGAGGATGGTGCCGCCCCCATGGTTTTCAAAGCCCGTGAGAGTCTGCGTGAGGCCGTCAAGGACAGGCTCACAGACGAGTTCACCGATAGCCCGGTGCCCCTGGGGACGCGTCGTAATATCGAGGACACCCATGCCGGGAACGCGCATTCCGCGCGCATCCTCGTACCAGTGACCGAGCACCTGCAGCGAGGCACAGATCGCCAGGAGCGGGCGACCCGCGTCGAGGGCGCGGGCGAGACCGGAGGTGCCGCGGAACTTGTCGGCCGCGAGCGCCTGGGCGGTATCTTCGCCGCCGCCGAGCGTGTAGATGTCGAGGCTGTCGGGGATCTCCTCGGTCAAGCCGACGTGAACGACCTCGGCATCGATGCCGCGTCTGCGGGCGCGCTCGGCGAGGATCAGAGCATTACCGCTGTCGCCGTAGGTACCCAGGACCTCGGGCATGAGGACGCCGATTCGCAGCGTGGAGGCGCTCATCGCGTGCCTTCCTTTCGATCGAGCAGGACCTTGAAGTCGCGCATGGCCGTGTAGTTGAGGAGCATCTCGACGCGACCGGGCTCGCACGCGGCCAGGGCGTCCATGGGCAGCGGAACGAGGTCGCAGTGGACGCCCGCATATTCGAGGCGCACGGCCAGGTCGGCGCCGCGCTCACCGCAGGCGACGACGCGGCGGCCGGGCTGCTTGACGGCGGAAAAGTCGACGTCCCACAGCCAGGAGAGGTCCTGACCGTCGGGAACCTGGCCGTTAACGCCGATGACAACCTGATTGACGCGCGGGTCGATCATCGTCATGGCTTCCTGCCATCCGGCGGGGTTCTTGGCGAGCATGAGGCGAGCTCTGCGTCCGTTGACGTCGTGGACGGAGTAGCGTCCCGCGACCTCGGTGACGCTGCTGACGGCCGCTGCGGCAGCCGCAGGGTCAATGCCCATGGCGACGGCAGCGGCAACGGCCTGCGCGGCGTTACCAAGGTTGGCGCGCCCGGGAAGCTTCAGCTCGAGGGGGACGCTGACACCCTCCGGTCCGCGTAGCGTCGCGCGCGGGCCCTCGGGGGCCAGCTCGACATCCTCGAGCCACCACTGAGGCTGAGGACGAGCGCTGAGTTCAGGCAGAGCCTCGCCCTCGAAAGCGGGGATCAGGTGCCAATCCTCTCCGGAGCGGACGACGCGGCCACCGCGCGGGTACGCCGCGGAGTCCCCTCCCCAACCGGCGCCTGCAGCCACCCACACGACGTTCGGATTGTCGGCGGCGGCGGAGACGATAAGCGGGTCATCGCAGTTGGCGACCACAATGGCATCCGGATGGGCAGACGCCCCGTCACGCAGGCGACGCTCGACGGAGCCGATTTCGCCGACGCGGTCGAGCTGATCGCGCGAGAGATTCAGGTACACGAAGACCGCCGGATTGACGTCGGCGGCGACGGCGGGCACGTGCATCTCGTCAACCTCGAGGGCCGCTCGCGTCGCTCCCTTGCGCTGCATGAGGGCCGTAATAACGCCCGAGGTCATGTTGTCGCCGTTGATATTGGAGGCGACGGGACCGGCGCTTTCGAGCGCTGCCCGCACCATGCGGGTCGTCGTCGACTTTCCGTTCGTACCGGTCACGATGACGGAGGAGTAGGGAGCTGCCAGCTCCGAGAGGAACTTCGGCGAGATGCGCATGGCAACCTCGCCGCCGATCATGCCGCCGGATCCGCGTCCGAGCGCCCGGGAGGCAAAGCGGGCGGCGCCGCCGGCCACTTTGGCCACGCGGGAGCGCACCGAGAGGTGATGCGAAGATTTCGTCATGCGTCCACGTTAACGCATGCGGGGCATCGGTCGCGCCGCTGACACATGTCGACCGCCCCTGTCACAACGACGTCGCGGACGGTCGGCGGGGGCAGCTTTCCGCGCGCGACACGCTGAGACTCACCTGACCTGCACAGATAGTTACGCATTGCATATCGACGTTACCCACGCCATCTCGCTGTGACGGCA
>CAUTGT010000065.1:0-6333 GCA_963537735.1 uncultured Actinomycetaceae bacterium
CACCACCAACTGAAGCGCCGCTCAGCGCATCGCGTCGTCGATCTCGTCCGGCGGCAACGCCAGGATGTGGCTGATGCGCTCGATCAATACCCTGCGCGTCATAACAGCGACTTCCTCCGGGGCGCACCGCAGCGTGATCGGCAGGCGATAGATGACGATACGATCGTGCAGACCGCGACGCCGATCCGCCGGGAAAATACGCGCGACGACGACGTTGTGAGACTCCCAGGGAGCAGGGTTCGACGGGGGGACATCCTCGACCGCAAACTCGATCGTGGCCACCTGCGGCCATCGACGAATGAGCTCGGTGACGAGTTCGCCGACCATCAGATCGAAGTCCTCACGCCGCGTCCTCCACGCCGGAGTCCCCGGGAAAAACAGGGGACCGCGCGGACCGCGACCGTGGCGGTCGCGACTCGAGACATGGCGGCGCGTAGGAAACACCCCCTCAGGGTAGGCGTATGGCGTGCCGAAGCGGGCGATACGGGCACAGAGTGTCGTACTCTTAGGGGCGTGATTGCCCAACGCCACTGCTCCAAGCCCGGCTGCTCCAGGGTTGCCGTCGCCACCCTGACCTACGACTACCGCGACTCGACGGTCGTTGTCGGTCCCCTCGCGACTGTCGCCGACCCTAACTCTTACGACCTGTGCGACGAACACGCGCATAACCTCACCGCGCCGCTTGGCTGGCAGGTCGTTCGTCTGGCAACCACCTTCGAACCCGCTCCGCCCTCGGGGGACGACCTCGCGGCGCTCGTCGATGCCGTGCGCAGGGTCGCCCAGGAGGCACAGGCGGCCCCGGCGCCGCCTCAGGAGACCCGCAAGCCGACCACCGGACCCTTTGGGCCCGCACGTTCCGTGGGGACCCCCGACACGTCGAGCCCGCTCGACCCGTCGAGCCCCTACGCGCGCCGCCGCGCCCAGTTCACCGTCGTTGACGGCACGGACGCCGAGGGCACCGACTAGGGGGCTACAGGCCGAAACGAGCCTGCGTGGCCTCGTGGAAGCGGGCCTGGCCGCGCGAGCGGCGCTCAGCCTCCCGACCCCAGTCACGATCCCTGCGGGCCACCAGCACGGCCGCGATCACAACCTCCGGATGGAGACCATCGGGCAGGGGCGTCTGCACGCGACGTGAGAGGCGCTGCGCGAGTGAGACGGCAACCTGTCCTCGAACGTCGGTATTCAACAAGCGATTCGACTGCAGGAAGGCGCGAGCCTCCGCGACGAGGGCGTCGTCGAGGGGGAGGATTGTCGCGGTGCGCGCCCAGTCTTCGAGGCCAGGCGGCAGCACGAGGGGCGGATAGAACACGGATGCGCCCTGCGAACACACCATCGTGCCGGCCGCCAGATCGCCCAGGCGCTTGCCTTTCGAGCTCATGATCTCCGCGAGCGCAGCCAGGCCGCCAAACGTCCCCCAGTTCTCCAGAATGCCCGTTGAGACGCGCACTGCGCTATGGCGGGCGGTGATCGCTCCGCCGTCGTCGCGCACGACCCGCAGGTTAAACGCCCACTTCCCGAAGGAGCGCCCACGCGTCGCGATCTCGACCACCAGCGGCAGGAAAAACATCGTCATCGACAAGAACCCGACGATGATCACGCGCTGAATCGACGCGGACGGCGAGGTGAACCTGACGGCCATCAACAACAGCACAACCATGCACAGGAAGTACGTCGTCGCATCCATGATGGCGGCGGCGAAGCGCTCCGGGGGCGAGGCTGGCTTCAGGTCCAGGGTGACTGCCTCGCCCGTGCGCACAAAGTCGTCTTGAATGGCGCTCGATTGACTGCGTTGCGTGCTCATATATGACACGCTAGTCCAATGGACATTGATGTGCTGCGGGTAAGTGGCGAAACGGAATGGAAACGGCTGGAACAGCTGACGCGCCAGCGCTCGCTGTCGGGCGATGAGATCGATGAATTCGACCGTCTCTACCGTTCGACCACGACGGACCTGGCGCGCGTACGCACGCTCAACCCCGATCCCGACGTGATTGCGGAGCTGTCGCGCATCCTGTCCGCCGCGCGCGGCCGTCTCGCGGGCACCGGAGGGCTGTCCGGAGCCGTTATTGCACGTTTCTTCACGGTATCCATGCCGCTGACGCTCTACCGGATCCGTTGGGTGATCCTAGCCGTGATGGCAGCGTTCATCGCCATCGCCGGCGTCCAAGCGCATTACCTGATGAGTCACCCGGACGTCATGAACGAGCTGGGCACTCCCGAACAGTTGAAGTACTACGCGCAGAGCTTGTTTGTGGAGTACTACCACCAGGACACGAACGCGGAGTTTGGCCTGTCCGTGTGGGCCAATAATGCCTGGATTGCCCTGGTGGGCGTGGCCACGGGGATCACGGGCGTCTACCCGCTGAAGATCCTGTGGGAGAACGCCACGAGCATCGGCACCTCAACGGCCATCGTCTTCAGCTACGGCGGCGTCTGGCACTTCTTCCGTTTCATCCTGCCGCACGGGCTTCCCGAGCTGACTGCCGTCTTCATCTCGATCGCGGCGGGTCTGCGCGTCTTCTGGTCGCTGCTCGTGCCCGGTCCGATGACGCGCTTCCAGGCCGTCGGACAGGCGGCTCGCGGCGCGATGACGGCTGCGGCGGGCTGTGCCATCCTCCTGGCCGGCTCCGGCCTCCTGGAGGGCTTTGTGACGCCCTCTGACCTGCCTGACGCCGTTAAGATCACCCTCGGCGCCCTCATGACGGGGGCCGTGTGGGCATACATCCTCATCCTCGGGCGGCGCGCGCACAGGGCGGGCGCCAGCGCCGACGTCGGCATTGACGCCGGCTACTATCAGCCCGTCTCGGGATGAGGCTCACGCAGCGTCAACGCGCGCGGACAGTGGGCTCGGCTTAGAGGCGGCCGCTCTTCTTGAGTTCGATGTAGCGGTCCGCCGTCCGAGCGGGAAGCAGACCCGCCGAGGCGCGCACGGTCAGTGCGCCGGCCAGGCGAGCGTCGGTGGCTCCCGCCTCGTCAGATCGTTCTGCGAGGGAGGCGGAGGCTGCAAGGAACACCTGATCGGCGTCCTCGCGTCCCGCCCGCGCCCGGATTTCATCCGGATCGGTCGCCGATGCAACCAGCACCGTGTGGCGGTCGCTCAGGCGCGCTAACGCATCGGTGAACTCGGTTTCCATGCCGGCCGGCGGAATTTTCGTTGCGATAACGACGAAGGCGGAATGATGCACGGTCTGCTCGACCGTGCTGACCATTTCGGACCAGTCGGTGACGTCCAGGCGGGGCGAAATATCCGTGAACGTGTGAGCCAGGGTCTCGATGACCTTGGCTCCTCGGACGCCGGACACGCGTGCGCGGACAGCCGAGTCGAGGACGATGAGGTGCACCTTGTCGCCCGCTCGGTCTGCCAGGGCAGCGAGAAGCAGGGCAGTCTCGATAGAGGAATCGAGGCGCGGGGCGCGTCCCAGCGCGATCGAGTCGACCTCTTCGTGCTCGGGGGCTCCGAGCAGAGCCGAGGAGGCACGCCCGCAGTCCACGACGATCACGACGTGGCGGTCGCGTTCGGGCCTCCACTGGCGCACCATCAGTTCCGTCGAACGAGCGGAAGCACGCCAGTCGATGTCGCGAGGATCGTCGCCCACGACGTAGGAGCGCAGGGAGTCGAACTCGGTTCCCGCGCCGCGCAGCGTCGTCGGTGTGGTTCCTTCGAGCTCGTGGAGGCGCGCCAGGCGCGAGGGCAGCAGGACGCGCGCCTTGAATTCGGGGAGCACCGACAGGGAGAGGGGAGCGGACAGGCTCACCTGGCGTGCTCCCAGGTGCAGGGGACCCCACGAGCGAATGGTGACGACGTCGGCCTGGCGGGTGCCGCGCCGGGTCGGAGCGAGCACCGTGGAGATGCGCTCGGAGGTACCCGGGCGCACACGCACTCGCTGGCGCGTCGGCGACGGGTTGAGGGAGGGGGGCCACGCGTCGCGCACGTCCAGGTTCATGTGGCGCTTCGTCGTGTTCGTCAGTCGTAGGCGAGACTCGGTGGTCTGGTCAGCGCGAATCGGCCCGGTCACGTCTCGGCTGAGACGCAGGGTGCGTGGCGAGGGCGCGGCGAAGGCATCGAGGAGGCACACGGCTACGACGAGGCCGCACCACGCCCACGCGAGGGCGCGGGACGGGGCGAAGGCGAGGGGGATGAGCCCGACCAGTACGAGGAGCGCGCTACGCGCCGAAATCACCACGGGGGACTCAGCGGGGCACGGGGGTGGCCGCGAGGACACCGGCGATGACGTCCGTGGCGGTAACGCCCTCGAGGTTGGCCTCGGCGCGCAGACCCAGGCGGTGTGCGAGCGTCACGGGAGCCATCGTCTTGACGTCGTCGGGGGTGACGAAGCCACGGCCCTGGAGGAACGCCCACACGCGCGAGGTGCGCAGCAGCGCGGTCGCGCCTCGGGGAGACACGCCCAGACGCACGGCCGGGGAGGTGCGCGTCGCGCGGCACAGATCAACGAGGTAGGCCATGACGGCCGGGGAGACCTCGATGCGAGATGCGACCGCGTGGGCGGCCTGAATGTCGGTGGCGCTGGCGACCGGGCGGATGCCGGCCTCGGCCAGTGCCATCGGGCTGAAGCCCGCCTGGTGACGTGCGATGATATCGATCTCGGCCTCACGCGACGGCAGCGGCAGCTCGAGCTTGAGCAGGAAACGGTCCAGCTGTGCCTCGGGCAGCGGGTAGGTGCCCTCGTACTCAACCGGGTTCTGCGTCGCGATCACCATGAAGGGTTCCGGGAGCTGACGGGTCTCGCCGTCGATTGAGACGGTGTGTTCTTCCATCGACTCGAGGAGGGCGGACTGGGTCTTCGGAGGCGTGCGGTTGATCTCGTCTGCGAGCAGCAGGTTCGTGAAGACGGGGCCCTCGCGGAAAACGAACTCGGACTGGCCGGCGTCCCACACCATCGAGCCCGTGATATCGGCGGGCATGAGGTCGGGGGTGAACTGGATACGCGCCATGTCGACGTCGAGGGCGCGCGACAGGGTGCGCACGAGCAGCGTCTTGGCGACGCCGGGCACGCCTTCGAGGAGCGCGTGACCGCCTGCGACAAGGGCGACGATGAGCCCGCTGATCGCGGCATCCTGGCCGACGACCGCCTTGCCGATCTCCGCCTTCAGAGCAAGGAGCGCCTCCTGGGTGCGCTTCTCGGTCTCATCGAGTGCGCGGCCCGACCAGCCCTCACCGGTAGGCGCAGAGAACGAGGCGTTGGCGCCCTGCGGGGGCACCTGCACCTGGGGCGCGTAGGGGGTCGGTGCGCCCTGCGGAGCGTAGCCGTTCGGCGGCGCGGCGGGGATGGGGCCGGGCTGGGGCATGCCCTCGGGCGCGGGGCCGGGGATCGGGCTAGTCATGGCGAATCTCCTTTTCGAGAGCGTCGAGGTCATTGGCGAGGCGGATGAGCGCCTTTTCGGAGGTTGGGGGCGGACCCCACAGGAGGGCGGAGCAGCGCGAGGCGGGCAGGCCTCGCTGTTCCATCGCGTGAGTGAGGGCCTCCCGGTCGGCGGTGTGCGCAACGCCCAGGGCGGTCGCGATGCGCGAGGCCGTGGAGCTGCGTAGCGCCTGGGCGGCATGCTCGTAGGCGCGCTGTGAACGCATGAGGCGGGCCTTGCCGACGAGCGTCTCGGAGGCCGGGACTTCGACGGGGAGTCGCTCGGAGGTCAGCGGGCCGAGCCTGCGACCGCGCGCGAGGCCCGCCAGCAGGCAGGCGGCGATGATCATGAGGAACGCGGGCATGAGATACGGGGAAGTGGGCATCTCATCCTGGGACGTGCCCGTCGGATCATCGGAGTGGGTGGGCGAATACCATGCGACCTTCGGAGTCCGGCCGATCGTGTTGATCGCCAGCGCGGCGTTTCCTCCCTCGGTGATCGCGCGGTTACGCAGCCGCAGGGAGTCGGGGATCAGAGCGCGGAAACGGCCAGAGTCGGAGCGCTCGGCGTACGCGTAGTTCTTGCCGTCCTCAGAGAAGCACAGGTCCCATCCCTGGGCGCGGCCGGACAGCACGTAGTCCGAGGCTTTCAGGTGCTGGGTGCGGCCAGCGATCTCAGAGGAGCATCCGGGGGCCATCCACGTTGAACTATTGCTGTATTCGCGATCGGCGCGTAAGCCCTGGAGGTAGGGGGAATACGATCCGTATTCCTCTTCGAGGCCCACGTAGACGACGTTCGTGCGCGTCTCGATTGCCTGTGCCATGCTGTTCGTCATACGTGACGGGAAAATAACGACGAGGGTCGTGTTCTCATCGACCGACGCGGCCTGCTGCGCGTTCACTTCGCGCACAGAAATACCGTGGTCGCCCAGCACCTGGGCGAGGGCGCGCGCCCCATCGCCCTCCTTGTTCC
>CAUTGT010000066.1:0-6263 GCA_963537735.1 uncultured Actinomycetaceae bacterium
TGGCTGATGGGCATCGTGACCCTCATCGTGGGTCTGCCGTGGCTCATGGCCCCCGGCATCACCGGCGCATCGGTGCTGTCCGCGCTCACCGCGCTGACCAACACGGGCTCCCTGGGCGCGAACCTGTCGCACCACCTGCAGGCCTCCGGTTACTCCGGCCGCTTCGCACTGCTGGGTATCGCCCTCATTGGCCTGGCGTACGTGTCCCACTCGGCGCGCCGCACCGGCCGCGCCGAGGAGGCGCTGCGCATCTCGCTGGAAGCCACCAACCCGGCGGGGGCCTTCTACTCCAAGCGCGCCCGTAAGAAGGCAGCGAAAGAAGCGGCCCGCAAGTGAAAACTCTGATTCCCGCCAGCGCGATCGAGCTCGAGGGTCCGTGGACCCATCGGCACGTGAGCGCTGGCGGCGCCGCATTCCACGTCGCTGACATGGGCGAGGGCATGGACCACGCGCTCGTCCTCCTGCACGGCTTCCCCGAGCACTGGTGGGCGTGGCGCGATGTCCTGCCCGCCCTCGCGAAGTCGACCTCGCGCGTGTTCGCCCTCGATTTACGAGGCTTTGGCACCTCCGACCTGACGCGCGGAGACTGCGACCTGCAGCAGATGGCGAACGACGTGATCGGCGTTGTGCGCGCGCTCGGCGTGGCCTCGTTCTCCGTGGCCGGCATGGGAATCGGCGGCGCGGTTGCGTGGATGGTCGGTGCCCTGGCCCCCCTCGAGCTGCGATCGGTGGCCGTCCTGTCGGCGCCGCACCCCCTCGGCGTGCAGCCCGTCATCGGTCGCGCGCCCTGGGCGGGTGGCCGCGTCCTGCAGGGTCGCCTCGCGCTGCCCACCGGACGTGAGCGCGCGCTGCGTTCGGGCTCTCTCGTGACGACCGTGTTCCGCGCGTGGGCCTCGCCCGGGAACGTGGACGGCCTCGTCTCCCAGTCGGGCACGTACCGCGCCGCGCTGCGTCGCCCCTTCGCCGCGCACACCGCGCTGCGCGGCCTGAGCGCTGCCCGCAAGATCTCGCGTGAGGAGCGACGCATCCTCTCCGAGCCGTTGCACGTGCCCGTCCTGTCCCTGGTGGGGCGCGACGACGGAGCATGGTCGGCGCTGGATCACGCGGCGGACGCCCAGTTCGTGGATGCACCGCTGACGCAGATCGTCATTCGCGAGGCCGGACACTTCCTCCCCGAAGAAGCACCGCAAGCTGTGGCCGAGGCTCTGTCAGGACACGTCGCAGCACACGCCAACTAGCGCATTTTTCATTAGACAGGTCACACAAAACGCAAAATGAAGCCCATTTCACCTGATAGATAGGGCATAATGGTGTGATGCGCGGTACCTCCTCGTGAGTGGTATTACGTATGGGATCCACTGCGCAATCCAAATCGAAACGCCCGAGCAATCGGGCACGAGCGGAAGGAGCTCCGCACCATGATCGGTGACGGAAACTTCATCAGCCAGGTGCCGCTGTTCGGTGGCCTTGATGATGCACAGCAGGTGTCCCTCCAGCAGAAGATGGGTCATACGACCCTGCGTCGCGGAGAGACTCTCTTCGACGAAGGCGATCTCGGCGACCGCCTGTACATCGTGACCGAGGGCAAGGTGAAGCTCGGCCACACGTCCAGCGACGGCCGCGAGTCTCTGCTCGCAGTCCTGGGCCCCGGAGAGATCATCGGTGAGCTCACGCTCTTCGATCCGGGTCCGCGCTCGACCACCGCAACCGCCGTTTCCCCGGCGTCCCTCCTCTACCTCGAGCACGAGGATCTCATGCACGTGCTCGACACCAACCCGACCCTGGCCAAGCACATGCTGCGCGCCCTCGCGCAGCGCCTGCGCCGCACCAACGAGTCCCTCTCGGATCTCGTGTTCTCCGACGTTCCCGGCCGCGTCGCCAAGGCCCTCCTGGACCTTGCAGACCGCTTCGGCACCGCGACCGACAAGGGCGTCCACGTCCCCCACGACCTCACGCAGGAAGAGCTCGCCCAGCTGGTCGGCGCCTCCCGTGAGACCGTGAACAAGTCTCTGGCCGACTTCGTGTCGCGCGGCTGGATCCGTCTGGAAGGTCGCGCCGTGACCCTCCTCGACGTTGATCGCCTGGCGCGTCGCGCTCGCTGACCGCAGCCTACACAGGGTTGGGCCCGACACCGTGAGGTGTCGGGCCCAACCTTTTGCTTGACGATATGAACGAGGCCGTGGCCCCTCGTGCGATGTCCGCACGGCCGACCACGGCCCCGTTCATACGCAGAACTGCTGCGCGTCAGTTCTGAACGGCGGGTGCTTCCTCAATCGGACGCTTGAGGTAGGCCACCAGGTTCTCAGAACCTGTAGGACCGGGGATCACCTGGACGAGTTCCCACCCGTCGGCGCCCCACTGGTCGAGGATTGCTTTCGTCGCGTGCGTGAGCAGCGGAATCGTGGAGTATTCCCATTTAGTCATAGCTCTATCCTACCCGCCCGCCAACTGGGGGCGCACGAAAGACAGGACCTTCGGGACGTGGGGGCTGCGGAGCTCGCGGGCCAGCGCTTCGTCGGAGGTGCGCAGCCACTCCAGCCAGTTGTCTGCATGGGGATAGTGGCGCAGAATCGCTCGACGTTCACGTTCCGTCAGGCCGCCCCACACGCCGTAGTTCGCCTCGGATTCGAGCGCGTCGGCGAGACATTCGAGGCGAACCTCGCATTCGTAGCAGCGCATACGAACCTGACGCTGGGAGGCACCCTGCACGAACAGCACGTCCGGTTCGATGGACGCGCAGAGCGCGCGGGCGACCCAGCTCTGGTCGTCGCCTTGCGTTGACATCGTGGAACTCCACTTCACTGTATTTCGAGCCCTGTCTGTGACCATACACACATACGCGTGTGGGTGCAAACGCTGCGACCACTGTCGAAGGCATCTCAAGGTGACTCATCAGGCAATTCTCACGCGTCGCCAAACGCCAGATGAGCGGGCCGACACGTAAGCTAGGAATATGTCGCACTCTCACTCTCGCGCTGTCCGACCGGCCCAGCTGCTCGCGCTGCTGCTGGCGTTCCTGAGCGTGTCCTCGCTCATGGGCGTCGTCACGGCCGGCATGCTCGTCCCCGTCGCAGGCCCCACCGCGCTGGTGGCGAAGTCGGTCCCCTCCGTCTTCAACGAGCTGCCCGGTGACCTGCAGACCGTGGCCCCGGCCGAGGAGTCGCAGCTTCTCGATTCTTCCGGCGGCGTGATCGCGCACTTCTACGACAAGCAGCGCATCGTGGTGCCCAGCGCCAACATCGCCGACGTTATGAAGAAGGCGATCGTCGCGATCGAAGATAAGCGCTTCTACGAGCACAACGGCGTCGATGCCACGGGTATCGCTCGTGCGCTCGTGACAAACCTGGGCGACAGCGGCCGCCAGGGTGCTTCGACGATCACCCAGCAGTACGTGCGTAACTCGCTGGCAGAGCGCGGCTACCTCGAGGGCGACGCAGAGCAGGTGAGCGCGGCAACCGAGCAGACCACTGAGCGTAAGCTGCGCGAAATCAAGTACGCGCTGGCATTGGAGAAGACCCAGTCGAAGGACGAAATCCTGACGGGTTACCTCAACATCGCCCCCTTCGGCCCCATCACCTACGGTGTCGAGGCCGCCTCGCAGCGATACTTCTCCAAGTCCGCGTCGGAGCTGAACTACCTGGAGGCTGCACTCCTCGCCGGCCTCGTCCAGTCCCCCGTCCAGTACGATCCGCTGACCCACCCGGAAGCCGCCCAGGAACGCCGCGACACGGTCCTGGCAACGATGCTTGACCAGGGCGTCATCACGCAGGAAGAGTACGACGAGGGCATCGCGACGTCGGTCGATTCGATGCTGCACCCGACGGTGTCCTCGGAGGGCTGCTCGGGCGCCGACTCCTCCAAGGCATACTTCTGCGACTACGTGCTGTCCCAGTTCCTGGAGGACCCGACATTCGGTGCGACGCGCATCGAGCGCGAGCGCCTGCTCAAGACCCAGGGCATCACGATCCGCACGACGCTGGACACCGCGAAGCAGGACGCGGCCTACGCCTCCCTGACGAACGCGATCCCCGTGGGCGACGCCTCCGGCCTGAACGACGCGCTCGTGTCGCTGGATCCGCGCACCGGCAAGGTGCTAGCGATGGCCCAGAACACGACCTACGGCATCGAGAGCGGCCAGACTATGGCGAACTACTCGGCCGACGGTAACTTGCAGGTGGGTTCGACCTTCAAGGTGTTCGTGCTCCTGCAGTGGTTCAAGGAAGGCCACTCGGCCTACGAGACCGTGGGGTCGGCCAACACGTTCTACCCGAACGGCTCCTTCAAGTGCGACGGCCGCCCCATCACCACCGAGGGCTACCAGGTCAACGACCTCGCGGGTAAGACGGGCACGATGAACGTCGTGCGCGCCACCGGCCAGTCGGTCAACCAGGCGTTCGTCAACATGGCGTCGCGCGTGGACTTCTGCTCGATCTTCGAGACCGCCTACGACATGGGCATCACGGAGGACGGCGAGGTTCCGTCTCCCTTCCCCGCCAACATCCTCGGTTCCGTGTCGGCCTCCCCGCTGCAGATGGCCTCCGTGTTCGCGACGATCGCGAACTCCGGCCAGCAGTGCAAGCCCCAGTCCATCGAGTCCGTGACCGACCGCGACGAGAACGTCCTCAAGGAGTTTGCAGCAGACTGCAAGGAGGTCATCTCCCCTGACCTCGCGAACAAGACGGCGGCACTTCTGACGGCCTCGGCCGGCCAGTACTACACGTCGACTCGTCTGGGCGACGGCCGTCCCTTCGCCGCGAAGTCGGGTACCACCGACGGCCACGCGAACACGTGGCTGACGGGCTTCACGCCGTCGCTCGCGACGTCCACGTGGGTGGGTCACGGCGACAACTCCTCGCAGGAAGTGTCCGGCGTTGTCATCAACGGCGTCTACCACTCCGAGATCTTCGGTGAAACCTACGTCGGCCAGAACATCTGGGCTCCCTACATGACGCAGGCGCTGGCGGGCACTCCGATCGAGGCCGTGTCGAACGCGAACATCGGCGCGACGACGCCTCAGCGCGGCGTGACTCCCACTCCCACGCCGAGCGCGTCACCCACCAGCAATGACCACTAACATCGCGTCTACACTCGCAGGGGCCACGGCCTCGTCCGCTCGACGAGGCCGTGGCCTCCTGCGCACCGCGGGAGTGATCGTCGGCGGGCTAGGTCTCGCCGGCCTGGCCGCGGGTGGCACGGCGCTCGCATGGGGGTCGGTCGAGCGCACGATGCCGGTGCTACGCCGCTACGACGTTCCCATTGAGGGCGATGTTCCCGAGGTGACGATCCTCCAGATCGCGGACCTGCATCTGTTTGCTGGGCAGGAGTTTCTCCTGCGCTTCCTGTCCGATGTTGCGGCCTCGGAGCGTTTCGACATGGTCGTGGCGACCGGCGATAACTTCGGATCCGTGGACGCACTGGACATCGTGATGGACGCGTACCGCCCGTTCCTGTCCTACCCGGGCGCGTTCGTGCTCGGATCGAACGACTACTACTCGCCGATCCCGAAGCGCTGGAGCCGCTACCTATCCCGCTCAAAGCCCCACCCCGTGCGAGTCGTCCCGGATCTCCCCTACCTGCCGATGGTGCGCCGCATGCGCCAGGCCGGCTGGGTCGACCTGTCGAACGCTTCCGGCACGATCCGCCTGCCCGCCGGCACGGTGTCTTTGCTGGGCACGGATGACGCTCATATTTTCCGCGATCGCGTGGGAGCTCCGGCCTCGTCGTGGGCGGAGCCGGGTGTCCTGCGCCTGGGCGTCACGCACGCTCCCTACACGCGCGTCGTGTCCGCGCTGACATCGACCGGCTCAGACCTGATCCTCGCCGGGCACACGCACGGCGGCCAGATCGGGATTCCCGGAGTCGGGGCGATCATCACGAATTGCGATATTTCCCGCCCGTACGCGAAGGGCTTGAAGCGGTGGGAGGCTCCCGACGGCACCGAGGCGTGGCTACATGTCTCGGCCGGCCTGGGAACCTCTCCCTACGCAAAGGTTCGCATCGCGACGCGTCCCGAGGCATCTCTACTGCACGTGCACCCCGCGTAGGACGGCCTCGCGGCCAACGGCTACCGGGCTTTCTGGGACCCCACACAGCCTCATAACCTGCGGCGTGGACCACACTTCGAGCGCTCACTCCGTCTCCGTTTGGGATTATCGGCGGGGTGAGGCTATACTCGAACGGCACCGGGGTGTGGCGCAGCTTGGTAGCGCGCTTCGTTCGGGACGAAGAGGCCGTGGGTTCAAATCCCGCCACCCCGACCGGTA
>CAUTGT010000067.1:0-6186 GCA_963537735.1 uncultured Actinomycetaceae bacterium
TCGCCGGCCTGCTCGATCCAGCGAGCCACCGACGCGGCCACGTCCGGCGCGGGTGCCAGCAGGCGGCGCACGCCCTTGGGCAGCGCGCGGATCGCCTCGGTCAGCAGGTCCTCGCGCATTCCCGGCACCAGCCAGTCCGTCCCCGCATCGCTGACGCGCTCAAGCACCTCGATCGGGATGCGCATCGACACGCCGTCACGCGGGCTGCCCGGGGCGAACTCGTAGCTCAAGGGCAGCGATAGCTCGCCGCACTGCCAACGATCCGGGAAACCCTCGCCCGAGGTCGCCTCGCGCGGCATCAGCAGGGACGCCGGGTAAATCAGCAGATCGGGGTGAGAGCGGCGCTCGTCCTTCCACCAGCGGTTGAACGCCGCCGCGCTGGTCACGTGCTCGGGGATCAGATCGTCGAAGAAGCGGAAGCGCGCCTGCTCGTCCGCGACGAGGCCGTGGGTGCGGCTACGGCGCTCAACCTCGCGCGCCTGCTCCACCAGGGCCTCGTTTCGGCGCTGGAAAGCGTGCCTCTCCCTCCACTGGACATCCACCAGGGCGTTACGAATGAACATCTCACGGGCCAGCTCGCGGGCCGTCGTCCCCTCGCGCGTAGCCGCCAGCTCCTCGAAATGACGCGGCTCAAACGACCCCGACGACAGGGGATCCTTCGACGCCGACACCAACCCGGCCGCCAGCGCCTCCAGCGACCCCGCGCGCGGAGCGTGAGAGCGCGAGGCTGCCACGGCCTCGTCGATGACGAGGTCACCCAGGCGGCCCAGCAGCACCTCGCGGTCCGCCGCCAGCGTCAGCCCGTAGAGGGTCACGCGCTCGCGGACCATCGCCGCGCCCTTTGCGACCGACCAGAACGGCTCCGAATACGAGCGCTTGAGCAGGCCGCGTGCCGCCGGCTCCACCCACTCCGGGCGGATGCGGGCCACCGTGCGCGCAAACAGGCGCGAGGTCTCCACGAGCTCCGCGGTCATCACCCAGGCGGGGTGCCCGCTCACGCCCGAGCCCGGCCAGATCGTGAAGTGCGTGCCGCGCGCGCCCTCGTAGTCGCGTTTCGTCTCATCCCACGACCCCAGGTAGGAGAGCAGGCCGACCAGCAGCGAGCGGTGCACCTGGTCCGCGTCCACGCTCGCCGTGCCCTGCCCGTAGGCCAGGACCGCGCGAACGGCCGCGTCCTGCGCGCCGCCGAACTGGGCCGCCTCCACGACGTCGCCCGTCGACGGCTCGCCCACCGGCCCCACGCCGATCCCGAGCGCCCGGGCCATCTGGCGCAGCTGACCGACGACGTCGCGCCACTCGCGCCACCGCAGGTAGTGGAAGAACTCCGCGCGGCACATGCGCCGGAACGCCGAGCCCGACAGGTCGCGGGCCTGCACCGCCAGGTAGCGCCACAGGTTCAGGTAGGTGATGAAGTCCGAGTGAGGGTCGGCCAGACGCGCGTGCGAGGCATCCGCCGTGCCCTGGTGCTCGGCTGGGCGCTCGCGCACGTCCTGGATCGACAGCGCCGCCACAATGACGAGCACCTCCGAGGCACAGCCCAGGCGCTCGGCCTCCAGCAGCATGCGCCCCAGGCGCGGGTCGATCGGCAGGCGCGCCAGGTCGCGTCCGATGCCGGTGAGCCTGTACTGGGACGAGGCCGGGGCCGCGTCCGCGGTTTCGCGATCCTGCGCGAGCGCGCCGATCTCCACGAGGAGGGCCACGCCGTCGCGTACCGCGCGCCGATCCGGGGCGTCCAGGAACGGGAAGTCCTCGACCGCGCCCAGGCCCAGGGACGCCATCTGCAAGATGACGCTGGCCAGCGACGTGCGCAGGATTTCCGGCTCCGTGAAGCGTGGACGCGAGAGGTAGTCGGCCTGGGAGAACAGGCGGATCGCGACGCCCTCCGCGACTCGGCCGCATCGGCCCGCGCGCTGGTTCGCGCTGGCCTGGCTGACCGGCTCGATCGGCAGGCGCTGTACCTTCGTCTTGTTGGAATAGCGGGAAATACGCGCCAAACCCGGGTCGATGACGTAGCGGATGCCCGGCACCGTCAGCGACGTCTCCGCGACGTTCGTCGCCAGGACCACGCGGCGCAGCCGGTGCGGCTCGAAGACGCGATGCTGCTCGGCCGCCGTCAGCCGCGCGTACAGGGGCAGGATCTCGATGTCTCCCGGGCGTGCGCCCTTGTCGTCTCCCGCGCGCCGGCCTCGTCCCTTCAGATGATCGAGGAGGGCCGCCTCCGTGTCGCGGATGTCGCGCTCGCCGGGCAGGAAGACCAGGATGTCGCCGTCGCCCTCCGCGCTCAGCTCGTCCACCGCGTGACAGATCGCCGTCTCCACGTCGATGTCCTCGCCCATGCCGTAGCCCAGCGTCGCCAGCTCGTCGTCCGGGTCCTCCAGGACCAGCTGCATGGGGCCGGACTCGGTGACCTCCGTGGTCTCGACGGTCTCGGTGGGATCGTTCGCCTGCTGCGCGGATGCCTCGGACGTGTACGACGAGGGCGTCGTCGGGCCGAGGGGACGGTAGCGGACCTCCACCGGGTACGTGCGGCCCGACACCTCGATGACCGGCGCCGGCTCGATCAGGCGGCCCGAGCCGGGAGTGCCCTCCCACGTGCCGAAATGGCGCGCGAAACGATCCGAATCGATCGTCGCCGACGTGATGATGACCTTCAAGTCCGGGCGCGCGGGCAGCAGGCGCGCCACGTAGCCCAAGATGAAGTCGATGTTCAGACTGCGCTCGTGGGCCTCGTCGATGATGAGCGTGTCGTAGCGGCGCAGCATCGGATCCGACTGGATTTCCGCCAGCAAGATGCCGTCCGTCATGAGCTTGACGAGGGTCGTGGGGCCCACCTCGTCCGTGAAACGCACCTGGTAGCCGACCACCTGGCCGCTCTCGCGGCCCACGGTCTGGCCCAGCTCGTCGGCGATGCGATCCGCGACGGAGCGCGCCGCCAGCCTGCGCGGCTGGGTGTGGCCGATCATGCCGGCCACGCCGCGGCCCAGCTGCATGCAGATCTTCGGCAGCTGCGTCGTCTTGCCCGAGCCGGTCTCGCCCGACACGATGACCACCTGATGGTCACGGATAGCGCTCGCGATCTCGTCGCGGCGGGCGCTCACCGGCAGGTCCGGGAAAGAGATCACCGGGATTGCCGCGGCGCGCTCGGCGAGCTGCTCCGGCGTGAAGGGCTTGAAGGGGCGCGCGTGCTCGCGGGGGCGGCGACCCACGCGGTTGCTGTTCTCTCGGTCCCGGGCTCGGCCCCGGCCTCGTCCCTCTTGCCCTGCCTGGCCTCGGCGGCACCCGCCGTCGCGCCCGTCGGCGCGGCGACCCGCGTTGTGCGAGCGAGGGCCGCGCTCGTTGGGTTCGGACGGAGGCGTGGGGAGAGAGTCAGGCATGATAGCGCCAGTCTAGTCGCTGGCCAGAGGCGGATGCCGGTCAGGCTGAGGGCGCCTCGCCCTGCAGGTCCTCGTCGAAGCGAGTCACGGGAGGCTCCAGGCGCAGATCCACGAGGTCGCGCGCCAGCTGGTCGATCTCCTCGCCCTGGTGCACGCGCTCCCTCCACGAGGCCGGGATGCCTTCGATCCCATAGAAAGCGCCGCCCAGCTGCCCGTAGATCGCGGCGTTCGTGTCCGAGTCGCCGCCCATGTTGGAGATCGCCAGGGTCGCTTCCTTGAAAGACGGGAAATCCAGGAGGCCGTGCACCGCCAGGCGCAGGCCGTTCACGATGTAGCCGTTCGTCTCCGCCTCCCACGAGGCGCGAACCTGCGGATCCGGGCTGATCACCCGCGCGGCCATCTCGTCGAAAGCCGCACCCGTCGATGCCCACGACACGTCCATGAGCTGCTCCGGGGACCAGCCCAGCAGGGCACCCACCAGTAGGGCGGCGAAAACCTCGGTGGCGGCCTCGGCCTCGACCGAGAAGTGCGTGTCGCGCGCACTCAAGCGAGCGGTCGCGACCACCTCGCGCGGGGAACGCGAGCGGAAACCCGCGATCACCATGGGCGCCAGGCGCATAATCGCGCCGTTACCCGCGCTGTTCGTGCGCTCGGCGGTCACCGGCACGCGCTGTTCGTGCTCGAAATCGAACAGGGCGGCGCGCACCTGGCCACCGATATCGAAACACCTGTCCGTCGACGAACGGTAACCCTCCTTGTACCAGCGCTGGTAGCGCTCCATCACGTCAAAGGAGTCGTAGCGGCCCTTCGCCAGCAGGGAATCCGCGATGCACAGAGCCATCGACGTGTCATCCGTCCACTGCCCGGGCTTCAGCAGGAACGGGCCACCGCCTACCATGTCCGTGATCGGATCGAAGGTGCCCGCCCACTTGAACTCGTTTGTGGTGCCCACCGCGTCGCCGACGGCCAGGCCCATGAGGGCGCCGCGCGCCCGAGAAAGAAAATCCGACATGCCCCCAGTGTCGCACAGGGGGCACCCAGCTGGGCCCCGGCGTCCGCCGCGCAGGCCGAGGCCAGGGGAACGCACGAGTCGGCCCCGGCCTCGTCCCTGGCGTGGACGACTCAGGCGATTGACGTCCCGAACAGCCAGCCCAGCAGGTAGGTGACGCCCGCAGCGCCGTAACCCACGACGAGCTGGCGCAGCGCGCGGGGCGTGGGGGACTGGCCGGACAGGATGCCGACCACGCCGCCCGTGAACAGCAGGGCAACTCCGACGATCACGGCCGCGACGACGATCGCGGTCATGCCGGTCATGCCCAGGAAATAGGGAATCAGCGGGAAAAATGCGCCCACCGCGAAGAAACAGAACGAGGACAGCGCCGCCTTCATGGGCGTACCCACCTGGTCGCCCGCACCGTCCGACTCGGGGCTGTCGCCCAGCGCGGCGCGTACAGCGATCGCGCCGGACTCGCCGTTCGCAGGCTTGGCGACGCGCGCGAAGACCTGCTTCGCGTGCCGCTCGGCCTCCTCCTCGCTCTCGCCGCGTGCGCGGAACACGAGGGCCAGTTCGTTGGCGTCCACGTCCAAGTCCGGCACCGCCTGATGTGCGTCCGGGTCAGGGATCGAGGCGTCGAGCAGCTCTCGCTGACTGCGCACGCTCACCCACTCGCCGGCCGCCATCGACAGGGCGCCCGCAAGCAGGCCCGAAATGCCCGTCAGGAGAACGACGTGAGGCTCCATGCCCGTCGCCGCCACGCCCAGCACGAGGGCCAGGTTCGACACGAGGCCATCGTTTGCTCCGAATACCGCCGCACGGAACGTGCCCGCCAGGGTCTCGCGGGACTTCGCCGCCAGGGAACGGATGACCTCGGCGTGTATGTGCTCATCCGCCTGCATGTGCGCGGGCACGTCATCATCCACGTCGCGCGCGGACCGCTGCTCCGCGCGCTGTGCCATCGCCAGAATGAAGATCGTGCCGAAAAGGTGCGCGAGGAGCGACGCGGCGCGCGTGCGCAGCGGCGGCTTCGGGGCAGGCAGGGCGTGGTCGCCCAGGCGCGCCAACCAATACTCCTCGTGGCGGCGCTCCGCCTCCTCAAGCTGCAGGAGGACCGCGCGCTCCTCGCCCGTTCGGCGCTCGGACAGGTCGCGGTAGGTGCGAGCCTCCATGCGCTCCTCAGCCAGGTGCTTGCGCCAGCGCTTGATCTGTGCGCGCGTGGGTTCCTGGGTGTCGAGCTGTGGGTCTGCGCTCACGGCCTCGTTCCCTCGCGCGCTCAACGGTGCGTCGTGGAGGAAGTGGCCTGCGCGTCGACCGTCGTCGGTTCGGAGGCGGGAGCGCCGAACAGGCGTTCCTTCACGGCGTCGGCAACCTTATCGGTCACCTGCTCGCCGCCCGCACGCACGAGGTCGGACATCTTCTGACCCGCCGCATCCAGGGGGCGTGCGACGATCGGGACACGGCGCAGCTTCGAGGCGCTCATACGGATCTGCTCGTAGCGCTCGCGGCCTGCTCGGGTGCCCAGGACGTATCCGATGCCAACTCCGATGAGGATTCCAGTCTTGGTTCCCATGAATGTCCTTCTCTCGCTGCAAGTAGTGGGGTGTCCCGTCGTGGCAGGTGCTTCGCAATCCCTGCGGGCGCGGCTCTCACCGGTGCGTATGTGTCCCATCTTAGTGGCGCTGCCCGCCGCGCCGCACGATCCTCGTCCTGAGTGGGGATTATTCACGGATGCTTCTCGTCTCAGGTTCCCACTTGTCACATTCGTGCACAGTGTGGGCCCCTCTTTCCGTGAGTGGTCCTCACACGCTATGTTTA
>CAUTGT010000068.1:0-6184 GCA_963537735.1 uncultured Actinomycetaceae bacterium
GGCACCCAATGGCTCTCACCGAGTACGAGAAGAAGATCCTCGAGCAGATGGAAGCATCCCTGCGCGAGGAAGACCCGGCGTTGGCCTCCCAGATGTCCGCCCCCGCGACCGAGGAGGAAGATGAGCCGGCTCGCGGACCGCGCGCGCCGCGTCGCATCGCGCTGGGGCTCACCGGAGCGGTCCTGGGCATGGTCGTCCTGGTCGCCGCCGTGTCGCTGGGCTACTCGATCCTCTCGATCCTCCTGGGGGTCGCCGGTTTCGCCCTGACGGTCGCCGGTATCCTCTACGCCCTGTCGCGGCCGGGAGCGTCGTTACAGTCGGCCGATGAATCGTCCGAGCACGACGCAGACACGAGCAGTGGATGGAACTCCTTCATCCAGGATCAGGAGCGCCGCTGGGACGACCGTCGAGGCAACGACTAGGCGTTCCATAGAACTGATGAAGCGGGGCGAGCCGGACTAACCGGCTCGCCCCGCTTCACTGTGCTCCCCACTGCGCTCCCCACTGTGCTCCCCACTGCGGCCCCCACTGCGCTCCCCACTGTGCTCCCCACTGCGGCCCCCACTGTGCTCCCCACTGCGGCCCCCACTGCGCTCCCCGGGATTCTCCACTTTCCTCCCCGAGAGCGGTACCGGTGCCCTCTCAGTGATCCAATGCCTCGTGAAAACGCTGCAATAACAACGAATTACGCCTGATTGGTGTCTCGTCATCGTCTCCGACAGTTCTCGTTCGCTGCGGCGCGACTCACCGAATGTGTGCAAGATTTCCCCACTTTTCTCCACCTGATTTTTTCGCTGCAATTCCGCCATTTTTTCTCGATGTATCTCGCGCCACGCCGTAAGTTCCTGCGTAAATATGGGGTTTGGTGGGTTAAAGTGGGGGAAAGTTCCGAACAGGGGAGGGCGGTGACATGTTCCTCGGTACGTATGAGCCCAAGCTCGACGACAAGGGTCGCATGTTTCTGCCCGCGCGCTTCCGCGAGGATATGGAGGGCGGAATCGTCCTCACTCGTGGACAGGAGCACTGCATCTACGCATTTCCTGCGTCGGAGTTCGAGAACATGACCGCGGAACTGCGCCGCGCGCCCCTGTCGTCCAAGCAGGCGCGTGATTGGATCCGCGTGATGCTCTCGGGTGCCTACAAGGAGGTCCCGGACAAGCAGGGGCGCATCAGCGTCCCCGCAGACCTGCGCGCATACGCCGGTCTGGGTCGTGAACTCGCCGTCATTGGCGCTGGCTCGCGAGCCGAAATCTGGGATGCCTCGGCCTGGCGCGAATACCTCGCGGTCCAGGAGGAGGTCTTCTCCAACACAGCAGAAGAGATCATTCCCGGGATGTTCTGACCCGTACATCCAGGTCTCCGCCCGCTGTTCCGACATCACTTCCCCGGTGGCGGAGCACGGTGGGGGACCTGGGTGGACGGATCGACGTCATAGACGTAAAGGAGGCGCGACATGCGCGATGCATCGGAGTCGGTGCGCGATTCGTCGCGCCCCGCGAGCGAGCGTCACGTCCCCGTGCTGCTGCGCGAGTGCCTCGACATGCTCGCCCCTGCGATCGAACGCCCCGGTGCCGTCCTCGTGGATGGAACCCTGGGCATGGGCGGTCACACCGAGGGAGCCCTCGAGCGCTTCGAGGGGCTCACCGTCATCGGCATCGACCGCGACCTCCAGGCCATCGAGCTGGCCTCGGCGCGCCTCGAGCGCTTCGGAACACGGTTCCGCGCGGTTCACACCACTTACGACAACATCGATACGGCTGTTGAGGAGCAGCTCGGCGCCGGCGCTCGCGTGGATGGTGTCCTCATGGACCTGGGAGTGTCCTCCCTCCAGCTCGACGAGGCCGACCGCGGCTTCGCCTACTCGAAGGACGCTCCGCTCGACATGCGAATGGACGCGACGAGTGGGCAGAGCGCGGCGGACCTGCTGGCCACCGCCTCGGAAGGCGAACTGATCCGCATCCTGCGTACCTACGGCGAAGAGAAGTTTGCGCCCCGGATCGCCAGGCTCATCATCCGCCGCCGAGACGACGCGCCCATCACTCGCACAGGCGAGCTCGTGGACATCATTCGCGAGGCGATCCCGGCACCGGCGAGGCGCACGGGCGGCAACCCCGCGAAGCGCACGTTCCAGGCGCTGCGCGTCGCGGTCAACGATGAATTAACCATCTTGGAGAGGGCGCTCCCGCGGGCGCTGTCAAGTCTGAGGGTCGGCGGGCGCCTAGTCGTGGAGTCCTACCAAAGCCTCGAAGACCGAATAGTCAAAGATGTGCTGCGCCGCGGCTCCACGTCCGCAGCGCCTCCCGGACTGCCGATCATCCCCGATGAGATGGCTCCCAGCCTGCGCCTGCTGACGAAGGGCGCAAACAAGGCCGACCAGGCCGAACAAGACCATAATCCCCGATCCGCTTCCGTGCGACTGCGCGGTGCGGAACTCATCCGTGAATGGAAGGACCTCGCATGAGTGCAGCAACCGCGAAGGCACGTCCCGCAGCGCGCCCCGAGCTGCGCCGCGACGAGGTCCACGAGCTTCGTATTGTTCAGGGCACCCGCCCGCGCCGTTCCCTGATGGCTGTCGTCGCCCTCCTCGTGGTCGTCGCTCTGGCATCCGTGGTGGCCTCGATGGTGCTCAACACCCGCATGGCGCAGACCTCCTTTGAGATCCGCGAGCAGCAGCTCGTGCTCAACGAACTGGAGGCGCAGTCGTGGACCATGCGCGCTGAGCTGGATCGCAAGGCGTCGCCGACGGAACTGGAGAAGGCCGCCAAGGCAAACGGCATGGTGCCCGCAGGCAAGTCGGGTTTCATCACGCTTGAGACCGGCACTGTCGAGGCTGGAACCCCCGCGAAGTAACTCGGAGGCGAGTGCCTATGGATACCGTCATCACGCGTTCGCGCTGGGTCTTGGGATTCTTCATCCTTGCCCTGAGCATCTGCGCCGTGCGGCTCGTGCAGCTGCAGATCATTGAGGGACCGTCCCTGGCCGCTCAGGGGCAGCGTGTGCGTACGTCTTCGACCGAAGTCGCGGCCGCGCGTGGAACGATCACCGACGCAACCGGCGTGGTGCTGGCGAACTCAATCCAGACCTACGATATCGCCGTCAACCAGGTGAATATCCGCGCCTATGTGCACCGCGATGACGATGGCAACGAGGTCGGGCGAGGCCCCGCTGAGGCCGCTCGTCAGCTCGCCCCGCTCCTCGGTATGAACGAGGCCGAGCTGGGCGGCATGATGCTGGGCGATTCGACCTACGAGTACATCAAGCGAAACGTCGATGCGGTGACCTACCGTGAGATCCGTAAGCTCGACATCTACGGGATCGAGTGGGAGTCTGTCTTCGAACGCGAATACCCCAACGGTAACGTGGCGGCTCCGGTCATCGGTACGGTGAACGCCGAGGGGCAGGGCTCCTCGGGCATGGAGGCGCAGTTCGATGCCTTTCTGACGGGTACACCGGGCGCGCAGGCCTTTGAGATCGCTCCTAACGGCGCCGTCATGCCCGGTGGTAAGAAGACGACGGTCGAACCCAAGAACGGTGGCAACGTTGAGCTGACGTTGCACGCTGACCTCCAGCACCAGGTGCAAGATCTCCTGGACGCACGTGTCGCGAAGCACCAGGCCGACTGGGGTGCGGTCGTCATCCAAGACGTCGCGACGGGGCACGTTCTCGTCATGGCGGATTCGAATTCGACGGAACCCAACAACGCTAAGCCTCAGAAGGTGCACGCTGTGCAGGACACCTTCGAGCCGGGCTCGGTGGGCAAGCTCGTGACCGTGGGAGCGGCCCTCAACCAGGGGACGATCACCCCGACGAGCGTCTTCCAGGTTCCCTACGCGCTGGATCTGCCCGATGCCGGTGGCCCGATCACGGACTTCCACGAGCACGATGGTGAGACCTTGACGGCGACGGGCGTGTTGGCGGAGTCCTCGAACACGGGAACTGTGCTCATCGGCCAGACGATGAGCGATGATCAGCGTTACTCCATGATGCGCGCCTTCGGCTTCGGCCAGGAGACCGGTATCGAGCTGCCCGGTGAGTCTGCGGGTCTGCTGCGCGGTGTCGACCAGTGGCAGGGCCGTGATCGCTACGTGACGATGTTCGGTCAGGCCTACGCGATTACGGCGATGCAGGAGGCATCCGCTCTCGCCACGATCGCGAACGGGGGAGTGCGTATTTCCCCGCATATCGTGAAGTCGTGGACGAACGCAGATGGAACGGTCGAGGTTCCCGACTCGAGCCAGCCCGTGCAGGTCATGGACGCGCAGGCGGCCTCGCAGCTGCTGACCATGATGGAATCCGTCGTTGAGGATGACCGTGGTACCGCTGGTGCCGCGAAGGTCCCGGGCTACCGGGTCGGCGTGAAGACCGGTACCGCCGAGACCTTCATCGACGGCGCTGCGGGCCTCGTGTCGACCACCGCGGGCATTATCCCCGCGGACGCGCCGCGCCTGTCGATCGCCGTGGTTCTCTACAATCCTAGGGTGGTGTCGGTCTCATCTGATTCGTCAGCTCCGCTTTTTGGCGATATTGCGCGTACGGCGGTCGCCAACCTGGGTATCCCCGCGTCTACGGGGTCAGCTAACCTGTATCCGACGACCCCGTGAGTCTGAAGGAGTAAAGCATGCAGGCATCAGCCCAGTGGATTGCTGAGGCAGTGTCGGGTCGCCTCGTAGGGAACGACGTTCCCGTGACGGGGCCCGTGGTGACGGATTCTCGCGAGGCTCAGGCAGGGTCGCTTTACGTTGCACGCCGCGGTGAGAGCGCCGACGGTCACGCGTTCGTGTCCGGTGCGGCCACGCGCGGCGCGGTCGCCGTCATCGTCGAGCACGAGGTCGACGAGGCCGTGGCCCAGATCGTCGTCGAGGATTCGACCGAGGCGCTGGGGGCTCTGGCTCGCGCACACGTCGAGAAGCTGCGCAGCAGCGGCGACCTGGATGTTATCGCGATGACCGGCTCCGTGGGGAAGACGACCACGAAGGACCTGCTGCTCCAGATCATGAGCGAGGACGGGCCGACGGTCGCCCCCAAGCTCTCTTTTAATAACGAGGTCGGCCTGCCCCTGACGGTGCTGCTGGCCGACGAGTCGACGCGCCACCTCGTCCTTGAGATGGGCGCCTCAGGGCCCGGTCACATCACCTACCTGACGGATATCGTCACCCCCGACGTGGCCATCGAGCTGTGCGTGGGCCACGCACACGTGGGTGGCTTCGGCGGTTTCGAGGGCGTTGCGGCCGCGAAGGCCGAGCTCATCAAGGGAACCCGCCCGGGCGGCCCGGTCATCCTCAACACGGACGACCCGAACGTCGAGGCCATGGCTCCGTTGGCGACCGGACGGGTGATTCGCTTCTCGGCTTCGGGCAACGAGCGCGCCGACGTCATCGCGCGCGACGTGCGCCTCGACCGTGCCGACCGCGCATCCTTCACCCTGGTGACCCCCGAAGGGGAAGCCCCCATCGATCTGAAGATCGTGGGTCGTCATCACGTCGCGAACGCACTGGCCGCCGCCGCCGGTGCGCTCACCCTCGGGGTCAGCCTCCAGACCGTGGCAACCGTCCTCTCGCGCGCCCGTGCGCTGAGCCCGCACCGCATGGACGTCCACGAGCTGCGCGTCGACGGGACGGACCTGACGCTCATCGATGACTCCTACAACGCGAACCTGGATTCGATGCGCGCGGGTATCGCCGCCCTCGCTTCGATCGGTCGCGACAGCCAGCGCGTCGCCGTTCTCGGTGAGATGCTCGAGCTGGGGGAGGACTCCCAGTCGCTCCACCAGCAGGTGGGCGCGTTGATCGCCGATGCGGGAGTCGACACACTCATTGGTCTTGGCGCAGATGCCCACTACTATCTAGAGGGAGCCCAGGGCGTGCCCAATCGCGAGGTTGCCGCGGATCCGCAGGATGCCGCGCGGCTCGCACTGGAACACGCGCAGGACGGTGCAGTCGTCCTCGTCAAGGGTTCCTTCGGTTCACAATCGTGGCAGGTGGCTGACATCCTGCGGGAGAAGGGAACGACCCGGTGATTGGACTTATTGCCGCGTTTATTATCGCGATGGCCCTGTCCGTGACGGGCACGCCAATCCTCATCCGTTTCCTGGTCATGCACCAGTACGGGCAGTTCATCCGCCAGGATGGGCCGACCCAGCACCTGACCAAGCGCGGCACGCCCACGATGGGCGGCGTCGTCATCA
>CAUTGT010000069.1:0-6164 GCA_963537735.1 uncultured Actinomycetaceae bacterium
GACCGCGTGACGGGCCGCCTCGACTCCTTCGCCCCCCGCGCCGCCGTCGTGCACATCGATATCGACGCCGCGGAGATCTCGAAGAACCGCCACGCCGACATCCCGATCGTCGCCGACCTGGCGACCGCCCTGCCGATCCTCATCGAGGAAATCGCCCAGGCCTCGTCGGAAAACAAGGCGGACATCTCCGGATGGTGGCGCTACCTCGACCGCCTGCGTACCAAGTACCCGATCGGATGGGCCGAGCCCGAAGACGGCATGATGGCGCCCCAGGAAGTGCTCAAGAAGCTTTCCGACAAGGTCGGCCCCGAGGCGATCTACGTGACGGGCGTGGGCCAGCACCAGATGTGGGCCGCCCAGTTCATCACGCTGGACAACCCTCGCAGCTTCATCTCCTCCTCCGGCTCCGGCACCATGGGCTACTGCATCCCCGCAGCCATGGGTGCCCAGGTGGCTGCCCCCGACAAGGTCGTGTGGGCGATCGACGGCGACGGCTCCTTCCAGATGACCAACCAGGAACTGGCCACCTGCACGATCAACAACATCCCGATCAAGGTTGCCCTCATCAACAACTCGGTGCTGGGCATGGTGCGTCAGTGGCAGTCCCTGTTCTTCGGCAAGCGCTACTCGAACACGACGCTCAACCCCGTCGAGGGCGAGCAGATCCCCAACTTCGAGATGCTCGCGCAGGCCTACGGCATGGCCGCGCGCACCGTTCGCTCGATCGATGAGGTCGACGAGGCCATCGAATGGGCCATGTCGATCAACGATCGCCCCGTTCTCATTGACTTCCGCGTCTCCAAGGACTCGATGGTCTGGCCGATGGTCGCCGCGGGCGTGTCTAACGATGAGATTCGTTACGCCAAGGGCATGGCGCCCGACTGGGAGGTGGAAGACTGATGACGAATCGTCACACTCTGGCCGTGTTGGTCGAAAACAAGCCTGGCGTGCTCACTCGCGTCGCCGCGCTTTTCGCCCGCCGCGCCTTTAATATCAAGTCGCTGACCGTGGGAGAGACGGAACATCCCGAAATCTCTCGCATGACCATCATCGTGGACGCCGACTCCGCGCCCATCGAGCAGGTGGTCAAGCAGCTCAACAAGCTCATCAACGTCCTCAAGGTCGTCGAGCTTGAACCCGAAGACTCCGTCGAACGGCGTCTGCTCATGATGAAGGTCCAGGCTGACGAGACCCGTCGCACCTCGGTCCTGCAGATCGTGGACCTGTTCCGCGCACACGTCGTCGACGTGCAACCCGAGTCGGTCGTTATCGAATCGATCGGCTCCCTACCCAAGCTGGAGGCGCTGCTGCGGGCCCTGGAGCCCTACGGCGTCACCGAACTCGTCCAGTCGGGCGCCGTGGCTATCGGCCGCGGGTCGCGCTCGATCACGGATCAACTGAAGGAGAAATGACACATGGCAGAAATCATCTACGACGACGGCGCAGACCTGTCGCTGATCCAGTCCAAGAAGGTTGCCATCATTGGTTACGGTTCGCAGGGTCACGCGCACGCGCTGAACCTGAAGGATTCCGGAGTTGACGTGGTCGTCGGCCTGCGCCCCGGTTCCTCCTCCTGGGCCAAGGCTGAGGCCGCCGGCCTCGAGGTCAAGGACGTGGCCGAGGCCGTCGCCGAGGGCGACGTCGTCTCGCTGCTGCTGCCCGACCAGGTCCAGCGCTACGTGTACGCCGAGCAGGTTGCCCCCAACCTGAAGGAAGGCGCCGCCCTTCTCTTCGCGCACGGCTTCAACATCCGCTACGGCTACATCGAGGTCCCCGAGGGCCACGACGTCGTCATGGTCGCCCCCAAGGGCCCCGGCCACAAGGTCCGCGAGACCTACACCCAGGGCAAGGGCACCCCGGACGTCGTCGCCGTTGAGGTGGACGCCTCCGGCCAGGCCTGGGACCTCGTCCTGTCCTACGCGAAGGCCATCGGCGGCACCCGCGCCGGCGTCATCAAGACGACCTTCACCGAAGAGACCGAAACCGACCTGTTCGGCGAGCAGGCTGTCCTGTGTGGCGGTGTCTCCCACCTGATCCAGGCCGGCTTCGAGACCCTGGTCGAGGCTGGCTACCAGCCCGAGATCGCCTATTTCGAGGTCTGCCACGAGATGAAGCTGATCGTCGACCTCATCAACGAGGGCGGTATCACCAAGCAGCGTTGGTCCTGCTCCGACACCGCTGAGTACGGCGACTACGTCTCCGGCCCGCGCGTCATCAACGAGTCCTCCAAAGAGGCCATGAAGGCTGTGCTGGCCGACATTCAGGATGGCACCTTCGCCCGCAAGTTCATCGCCGATCAGGATAACGGCGCCCTCGAGTTCAAGGCGCTGCGCGCCGAGGAAGAGGCTCACCCGATCGAGAAGACCGGCCAGAAGCTGCGCAAGGCCTTCGGCTGGACCGACTCCGATGAGGACTACACCGAGGGCAGCGCCGCGCGCTGATCTCGAGCTCCGTTTCGGATAGCTTCAAGCCCCGGCCTCGTTCCCAACATGGGACGAGGCTGGGGCTCTTTTGTACTGAAAGGCGCGGTGACGCTCGACAGCGTTTCCGCGAGGGTTAGCTCGCCGCTGCTTCGTCGGCGCCGTTCGTCCAGGGAAGGGGCACGGGGGAGAGGGCGTCCGCGTTGGAGACGGTGGAGATTGGCGCAACGATCACGAGGGAAGCGACGGCGGCCGACGCAACGCGTGTCAGAGTTCGACGGGAGGGGCGCACGGTAGTTCCTTGCTGTGAAAGACTGATTGACAGGAGTAGTTTACAGGTAAATACTTGCTAAGCAATTACCTATGGCCTGTTTCGCTACTCAATGGTGGTCGGTATGCCCTGATGGGGTGAATTGTTTGTCGGATTAGTGTGTTTGACAGGGGAGGAGGCGCTGCTGCTGGGCAGTGTGGGGGCGGGAGGTGTGGGTCCGACGGTCTGTTGCGGGCTGGGGGTCTGACAGGTGTGCATGGATTTCGGCATTTCCGGCGTAATTGACCTAGACGTTGATAAAAATTGTCTGTCGTATAACTGGTTAGCGAGCATCCACATTTGTATGATGAATCTCGTGGATAGTGAGTCATGACTCACTGACCGCTGATTGACAACCCATATCGGAAGGACCAATGATGACCCTCCGCCACTACGGGCGCGCCCTCGCGGCTGCCTCGGGAGCCGTGCTGCTGTGCGCGACTCTCTCGGTTCCCGCGCTCGCGACCCCGACCAGTGACACCGGTGCAGCTGCTCCGGTGGCGGCCTCGGCAACCGACGAAGGTTCGGCCCCCATCACCGTCACCGTCACGCGCACCGACTCCCACGGAGACAAGGTGTACGAAGGTGACCTGATCACCGTCACCGTCACCTACACCAACAACACCGACAGCGTTCTCACCGTCTTCCCGGTGGAGTCGAACCTGTCCGGCGTCCTCACCACCGGCGCTCCTAACTGCCGCTGGCACAACCTCGCCGCGCACACCACCAAGCAGTGCACGACCGCCACGCACACCGTGACCGCCGACGACGTCGCGGCCGGCACCTTCACCCCGATGACAACGTGGGCCGCCACCCGTGACCGCAACGGCACCGACGTCATCGCCGGTGGCATCACCGCCAACGCGGACCCCGTGACCGTCGCCCAGGGCGACCGCCCCCCGGCCCCTGACCCGCTGGAGACCCCGCAGGACTACGCGATCGGCGACAAGGTCCGCCTCGCTTCCCCCGGCCTCGCCGGTTTCAGCTGCCACCGCATCCCCGCGCTGACGACCGCCACCAACGGCTGGATTATCGCCTCGTGGGACGGTCGCCCCAACACCTGCCAGGATGCGCCCCAGGCCAACTCCATCGTCTACCGCATCTCCAAGGATGGCGGTAAGTCCTGGACCCCCATTAAGACCGCCCTCGCCGGCACCCCCGGCGCGGAGAAGATCGGCTACTCCGACCCCTCCTTCGTCGTGGACCGCACCACCGGAACGATCTTCCTGTTCTCGGTCAAGTCTTACGACGCCGGCCTCTTCCAGTCCCAGCTGGGCACCGATCCCGCGGCCCGTAACATCCTGCACGCCCATGTCGTCGAATCCCACGACAACGGCGAAACCTGGGTGAACCCCCGCACCATCACAGACCAGGTGACCGCCGGATACGAGGGCCAGTGGTTCACCCGCTTCGCGTCCTCCGGTGAAGGCATCCAGCTGCGCTACGGCGCCCACGCCGGCCGCCTCATCCAGCAGTACGCCGTCGCCAACTCCGGCACGACCTCGCTCATGGCCGTCTCCGTCTACTCCGACGACCACGGCGCGACCTGGAAGCCCGGCGAGCCCACCGAGGGCAGCGCCGACGAAAACAAGGTCGTCGAGCTCTCCGACGGTCGCCTGCTCCTCAACTCGCGCACGCAGGGCACCGCCGGCCAGCGCCTCGAAGCTATCTCCTACGATGGCGGGCAGACCTGGGGTCCCTTCCGCCACAACTGGGACCTCACGGACCCGCGTAACAACGCCTCTATCGTGCGCGCCTACCCGGATGCCCCCGAGGGCTCCGCGCGCGCTCGCGTCCTGCTCTTCTCCAACGCCGACTCCTCCAGTGCCCGCGCGAACGGCACCATCCGTGTCTCATACGACGATGGCTTCACCTGGAACGACGGCAAGGTCTTCGAGAGCGGCGAGATGGCCTACTCGACGCTGCACCCCCTCGGTGACGGTACCTGGGGCCTGCTGTACGAGTCCGGCGGCTACAAGAACATCGAGTTCATGCGCCTGGACGCTGCCTACCTGGGCCTGACCGACCCCGGCGAGGAGCCCGCTCCCGAGCCGCAGCCCACCCCGGACCCGACCCCGGAGCCGCAGCCGACCCCGGAGCCGCAGCCGACCCCGGAACCGACTCCGGACCCGACCCCGGAACCGACTCCGGACCCGACCCCGGAACCGCAGCCCACCCCTGAGCCCGCCCCCGCGGTCACCCCCGCGCACTGGGTGAACACCGGCTCGGGCTGGAAGTGGCAGCTGGAGGACTCCAGCTACGCGACCAACCAGACCATCACGATTGGTGACGCCACCTACCGCTTCAACGCGGCGGGCATGATGGTCACCGGCTGGGACCTCCAGGACGGCAAGTGGAGCTACTACAACGCCTACGGCGCACGTGTGAGCGGCTGGGTCAAGGACGGTTCCTGGTACTACCTGGATCCCGCGACCGGCGTGATGGCGACCGGCTGGGTGCAGGTCGACGGCACCTGGTACCTCTTCTCCGCCTCCGGCGCGATGCTCACCGGCTGGCAGCACGCCGGCAGCTGGTACTACCTGGCTCCCTCGGGCGCCATGCTCACCGGCTGGCAGCACGTTGGCGTCACCTGGTACTACTTCGCGGGTGATGGCCACATGGTCACCGGCTGGCAGATGATTGACGGCCGCTGGTACTACTTCGCGCCCTCGGGTGCGTGGATCTGATCCGCATCTATCGCGGACGGGGCCGGGGGAGCGTGTGTGCCCTCCCGGCCCCGGCCTCGTCTATGGGGGACGTCACGGCGTCAAGAGACCACGGGTTGGACCCGTGCGGACGCGCGGCGCGGACGCGGGGGAAGATGGAGTCATGACACTGAACATCGCAGTAATTCCCGGTGACGGCATCGGCAAGGAAATCGTCCCCGAAGGCCTGAAGGTCCTGGACCGCGTCCTCGCGGACAAGGGCATCGACTACTCCACCACCCACTTCAACCTGGGAGCCGAGCGCTGGCACGCCACCGGCGACACCCTGACCGACGAGGACCTTGCGGCGATCAAGCGCCACGACGTCATCCTCCTGGGTGCGGTCGGCGACCCCTCCGTGCCCTCTGGCGTCCTCGAGCGCGGGCTGCTCCTCAAGCTGCGCTTCGCGCTCGACCACTACGTGAACCTGCGACCCTCCAAGTACTACGAGGGCGTGCCCAGCCCCCTGGCCAACCCCGGCGACATCGACTTCGTCGTCGTGCGTGAAGGCACCGAGGGTCTCTACTGCGGCAACGGCGGCGCGGTGCGCGTGGGCACCCCGCACGAGATCGCGACCGAGGTGAGCGTCAACACCGCCTACGGTGTCGAGCGCGTCGTGCGCTATGCCTTTGAGGCGGCAGCCTCGCGCAAGAAGCACCTGACCCTCGTCCACAAGCACAACGTCCTGGTCAACGCCGGACACATGTGGCGCCGCATCGTCGACGAGGT
>CAUTGT010000070.1:0-6157 GCA_963537735.1 uncultured Actinomycetaceae bacterium
GGCGCGGACGGCGAGCGGGCGGGCAGGCCGCGCGGCGGCCGGAGATCTGTCGGGGGCAACAACCCCAACACGCCACGTAGGCATAACAAAACCGCCCGGCCCCAATGGGGCCGGGCGGCAGTGGCGGTAGCGCTGGGATTTGAACCCAGGGTGGCTGTGACACCACACAGCATTTCGAGTGCTGCACCTTCGGCCGCTCGGACACGCTACCTTACCCGGATACTCTACTACACCCTCCCCCTGCGCGCGCAAATCGACCGGGCGGGCTGGGAGCAGGGCCACACCGCAGCCTGGGAACATGGCCACACAGCCACACGATCACACGCAGCACACGCAGCGCCCGAAACGGGAACGACCTCGGCATTTAGATCGATTGAAAATGAGATTAAGTGACCGCATAGGATTCACGCCCTCTCATAAATGCACTACTCTTGCAGCGTATCTATTCAAGGCAGCGAAAGGATTTTTCGTGTCTGCGCCAAACGCGACGAAGCAAACGTCGCTCAAAGAACTGACCCTCCGCGGCATCATCCTCGGCGGCATTATTACGCTGCTGTTCACAGCCGCAAACGTCTACCTGGGTCTGAAGGTCGGCTTGACGTTTGCGACGTCGATCCCGGCAGCCGTCATCTCGATGGCGGTTCTGCGCTTCTGGGGCGACCACACGGTCCAGGAGAACAACATCGTCCAGACCATCGCCTCGGCGGCCGGCACCCTGTCGGCGGTCATCTTCGTCCTCCCCGGCCTCGTGATTGTCGGCTGGTGGAGCGGCTTCCCCTACTGGGAGACCATGTTCGTGTGTGCGGTCGGCGGTGCGCTGGGCGTCATGTACTCGATCCCCCTGCGCCGCGCACTCGTGACCGGCTCGGACCTGCCCTACCCGGAGGGCGTGGCAGGCGCTGAGATTCTGAAGGTCGGCGACGCCCAGGACGCGGGCGAGGACAACAAGCGCGGCCTCCTGGCGATCACCTGGGGCGCACTGGCCTCGGCCGTGATGGCACTTCTCGGCTACATGAAGGTCGTCGCCTCCGAGGTTGGCACGGCCTTCAAGATCGGCTCGACGGGCACGATGATTTCCACCTCCCTGTCCCTCGCCCTGATCGGCGTGGGCCACCTGGTCGGCATGACGGTCGGTATCGCGATGCTGATCGGCATGATCACCTCCTACGGCGTTCTGCTGCCGCTGTACGCGAACGGCCAGCTGGATGGCGCGGATGACCTGACCTCGGCCCTGGGCACGGTCTTCAAGTCGGACGTGCGCTTCATCGGCGCGGGCGTCATGGCGGTCGCCGCCATCTGGACGCTCATCAAGATCATGGGCCCGATCGCCCGCGGCATGTCCGAGTCGCTGCGCGCCTCGCGCGGCGCCAAGGAGGACGGCGCGCAGATCGACCGCACCGAGCAGGACGTCCCCGGCAAGTGGGTCATCGTCTCCATCTTCGTGGCCATGATTCCGATCGCGGGCCTGCTGTGGTGGTTCATGCGCGGCACGCAGATCGAGCACAACACGGCCGTTCTGATCGCTATTTCGGTTCTCTTCATTCTGCTCGTCGGCCTGCTGGTCGCAGCCGTGTGCGGTTACATGGCCGGCCTGATCGGCTCGTCGAACTCGCCGGTGTCCGGCGTCGGCCTGCTGGTCGTCGTCATCACGGCGGTCGTCATCCTGGCGGTGCACGGCCGCGGCTCGACCACGGAAGAGAACACGGCGCTCATCGCCTACACGCTGTTCACCTCCGCGATCGTCTTCTGTATCGCGACGATCGCGAACGATAACCTGCAGGACCTCAAGACGGGCCAGCTGGTGGGCGCGACCCCGTGGAAGCAGCAGGTTGCCCTGGTCATCGGCGTCGTCTTCGGCGCGCTGATCATTCCCCCGGTCCTGGAGCTCATGCAGAACTCCTTCGGTTTCCAGGGTGCGCCCGGCGCTGGCCCGGACGCGCTGGCGGCCCCGCAGGCCTCGCTGATTTCCTCGCTCGCGAAGGGCGTGCTCGGCGGCGGCATCGACTGGAAGCTCCTGGGTATCGGCGCCGCGATCGGCGTTGTCGTCATCATCATTGACGAGGTCCTGCGCCCCGCGTCGAAGGGCAAGCTCGCCCTGCCTCCGCTGGCTGTCGGCATGGGCATTTACCTGCCCGCCTCCCTGACGGTTCTGATCCCGATCGGCGCGCTCGTGGGCTTCCTGTACAACAGGTGGGCCGACAAGCAGGCGGACGTGGAGCGCGCAAAGCGTTTCGGCACGCTGGCTGCGACCGGCCTGATCGTCGGTGAGTCCCTGTTCGGCGTCGTCTACGCGGGCATCGCGGGCGCGACTGGCTCGGAGTCGCCGCTGGCGCTGCCGTTCATCGGCGATGGCTTCACACCGATCGCGAACGTGCTGGGCCTCCTGTTCTTCGCGGGCGCGACGTGGCTGCTCTACAGCTTCGCCCGCAAGATCACGCGCGACTCGGATCGCGAGTCCGCCGCGAAGTAAGCACTCGACGCACGCGCGAGGGGCATACCCCCGCGTCACGCAGCCCCGGCCTCGTTCCTGCTCTCAGGGACGAGGCCGGGGTTCGTTATGCCCGAACGGCACCCCCGGAACGGCAATTTTGCCCATCGTCGTGACCAAAAATCCCAGAATGTGGTCGCCGCCCCACTTGTCACCCGTAGATATTGCGCATGTCAAGGCACATTTACCTACATTTCAGGAAACAATACCGTTTCATGACTAATAACTAAATGGTACTTTTATTGCATGAAACACATCCCGGAACCTGACGTTGCATGGCTGCGGGACCCGGGGGCGTCGGTGAACCGCCTGACGGTGCACTCGACGTGGAGGTCGCGCAGGCCACTCCAAATGCTGTCCAGCACCTGGCAGGTCACAGGTGTGTCGGGCACTGCTGCCGAGCTGATCGAACGTACGCCCCACCAACGCGACTTTGAGGCCACTTCCATCCCGGGCATTCTTGAGCTCGACGGCCTGTGGGTGCGCCGCGAGGAGGAGGCCCGCAGGGCGGCCGAGGCCCAGGGAACGCCCGCCGCGGATCAGGTTCGAGCCTCGATCCTGCGCCGCGAGTTCATTCTCGACGCGCCTCTGAAGGACGCGAGCGAGCACGGGTGGACGATGACGCTGACGTTCGGCGGCTTCACCGGCCCCCTCTACGTGTGGCTGGACGGCATTTTCGTCGGTTTTTGTGCGGATGGCTTCATCCCGGCGGCATTCGACGTGACGGATGCGCTGGAGCCGATGCACACGCACGAGATCAGCGTTCTGCTCATGGATTCGCCGGCGTGCTGCCACGGCCTGTTCCGCGAGGTCTCGCTCGAGGCTCGCCCTCCCGCGCACGTCATCGATGTGATCCCGCAGGCCTCGCACGACGGCACGAGCGGGTCCCTGCGCCTGCGCGTCGAGTGTTCCGAGGCCTCGAACACCTCAACAATCCGCGCCGCACTGCTGGGCGAGGGCCAGCAGGAGGAGATCTGGTCCGCGAGCGCCCCCGCCGGCGAAGACTTCGAGGCAACCGGAGTGGACGTGCTCCCGTGGAGCGCCGAGGAGCCGGTCCTGTACACGCTCGTCGTGACGCTGAGCGACGAGGAATCGGGGACGCAGGACACGATCGCCCTGCAGGTGGGCTTCCGCGATCTGACGGTGGCCCCCGAGGGCTTACGCCTGGCGGGCCGCCCGCTGACGCTGCGCGGCGTACGCCGCAACGAGTGCGATGGGCGCACCGGGCTCGCGGTCGGCCTTCAGGACATGGTCGAGGACATCGTGTGGTGTAAGCGCCACGGCGTGAACGCGGTTGCGATCGAGCAGGGGCCCGGGCACGCGCGATTCTACGAATTGGCCGACCTGTACGGCCTGTACATCATTGACCGCGCGTCCACGATGTACGGGCCTGGAATCGCTCGCGACGAGGCGATCGAGGCGATGATCCGCCGGGATCGGGCGCACCCGAGCGTCATTGCGTGGAACGTGGGCGAGGAGGACGAGGACATCCGCGCCGTCCGCGCGCTGGATCCGACGCGCCCGGAGTATGCGGACACGGACTTCCCGCTCTTGAGCGAGGTGCGCGCCGAGGAGCTTCACTACGCGCCGGTGACGGTGGCGCCCTCGTACTCGGGGGTGACGGTTCGCAACCACATGACGTTCACGTCGACGTGCGACCTGGAGTTTCTGTGCCGAGTCATCGAGGATGGCACCGTCACGTGGGAGTACCCGGCGTTCCTGGACGTCGCGCCCGGCGAGACGGGGTTCCTCCCGGTGGAGTGGCCGGCCTCGGGCATGCGCGAGGTGTCGGTGCGCCTGTCGTATGGGACGGGCTGGGCGCCGGCCGGGTTCGAGATCGGACGCGGGGTCATGCCCACGCCGTAAAACATCGGACGAGGCCGGGGACAGCGCGCACGAGGGGTGCGCACGCGAAGGGGACGGAGCCTGCGAGCTCCGTCCCCCTCTCGGTGTCACGGCTGGGTCAGCGGAATGCCGCCCGCCTGTTCGGGATCGTCGGCATGCCGAGCATGACCGAGCTGGACCCTCCGCACGACGCCGGCTCTTCGACGTCGACGAGCTGCAGGATGTCGCCGTCACGCGCCTGCGGGTCCTGCAGGGCGGTGGCGAGCATGAGCTTGATGCGGTTGAGCTGGTTGACCTCGGAGGCGCCCGGGTCGTAGTCGACGGCCACGATGTTGGCCTCGGGGTAGCGGGTGCGCAGCGCACGGAACATGCCCTTGCCGACGACGTGATTGGGCAGGCACGCGAAAGGCTGGGCGCAGATGATGTTCGGGCAGCCGTGTTCGATCATGTCGACCATTTCGGCAGTCAGGTACCAGCCTTCGCCGGCCTGGTTGCCCAGGCGGGCGATGTCCTGGGAGCGCTCGATCATCTCTTCGATGGGCCGGTGCGCCTCGAACTTGCCGTTCGTGGCCGCAAACGCGCGATGCACGGGCTTCTCGTACTTCTTCAGCGCCCACAGCACGATCGGCATGATGTAGCGCTGCTTGCCCTCGATACCCAGGTTTTCCTTGTCCCACGCGGCGGTGGCCACGGAGTTGTGGAAGAACTGCATGAGGCCGGGCAGTTCGGCTTCGCAGCCCTCGGCCTCGATGACGTCGACGGCGTGGTTGTTGGCGTCGGGGTGGAACTTCACGAGGATCTCGCCGACGAGGCCGACGCGCGGCTTACGCGGGATGTCGCGCAGGGGCAGGGCGTCGAAGGCGCGCAGGCACTCGCGGATGATCTTCCCGTAGGAGACGCGTCCACCCAGGGCGGCCACACGCCCCGAAGTGATCCACTCCTGGACGTAGCCGTCCCACGTGCGGTACAGGTCCATCGCGGAACCGGGGGTGGCCTCGTAGGGGCGTACGCGCAGCAGCATCGACTGGATGGCGTCGCCGATGACGAAGGCCTGGATGGCCTTGTGAATGTGGGTGGCTCCCAGGCGGAATCCGGGGTTGTCCTCGAAGCCCTGGACGGACAGGGCGATGACGGGCACCTGTGGGTATCCGGCGTCGCGCAGGCCCTTGCGTAGCAGCGCCGCGTAGTTGGAGGCACGGCACATGCCGCCCGTCTGGGTGATGCCCACGGCCGTGCGGTCGGGGTCGGCGCGCCCGGAGATAAACTCGTCGAGGAGCTGGCCGATCACGACGATCGCCGGGTAGCACGAGTCGTTGTTGACGTACTTGAGGCCGACCTCCATGGAGGTGCGGCTCGTGTGCTCAAGCACGCGCACCTTCAGCCCCGCTTGAGCGAACAGCGGGGTGAGGAAGCGGAAGTGAATCGGGGACATCTGGGGCGCGAGGATCTCGTAGCCGGCCTCGCGCATCTCCTCGGTGAAGGCGGCGCGGGGCTGGACGTGCCCGGCCTCCTCCTCGCGGGCAGCGTCGCCGGAGGGGTCGCGCAGGGTGGCCGTGTCGACGGAGCCCGACACCAGGCCCACGGACGAGGCGGGGGCCAGCTGCGCCCCATCCGCGCCGTTCTCACCATCCCCGGCCCCGGCCTCGTCGATCGTCGAGGCCAGGGATGCGCGCTCGGCGATCGCCGCGTCGAGGGAGCGCAGGCGGATCTTCGCGGCGCCCAGGTTGGAGACCTCGTCGATCTTGAGGACGGTGTGCACGTCGCCGCGACCCTCGAGGATCTCCTGGACCTGGTCGGCGGTGATCGCATCGACGCCGCAGCCGA
>CAUTGT010000071.1:0-6154 GCA_963537735.1 uncultured Actinomycetaceae bacterium
TCGACGGCGGCGGTGAGCAGGAGATCGCTCGCGTGCACTGCGTGGGCTACCGGCGCATCGTCACCCTCGAAAAGCCCGTGACCGCCACCCAGGTGCGGGTGACGGTCACGAAGAGCAGGCAGGGATTCTACCTGGCGGACTTTTTCGCTATCGAGGCCTGAGGCTCAGCGCGGCGTATTCGCCGCCGTGCGCACAACGATCTGGGCCGTGTCTTCGGTCAGGTAGAGCTCGTCGGCGGGCGTGAGGCGAATGCGCTCGAGTTCCATCGGGCTCAGGTCGGCGGCGACGCCGATCCCGTAGCCATCACGGACCTCAATGACGGCGAGAGCGCCGTTGCGGCGGCGCGCCTCCTCGTACTCCTCAAGCAGGTCCGCGGGCAGGCGATCGGCGAGCTCGCGGCGGGCGGCGATAACGCGGCGCAGTTCCTCATCAGATTCGGCGACGTCGGCCTCGAACTGGGCCTTGAGCGCCTCGATGTCGGCGGCGATGGCCTGAGCCTCGGCCTTCATCTGGTCCTGGGCCGCACGGGCAGCCTCAACGCGTTCCTCGGCCTCGACCTGATCGTCCTCAAGCTTGGCGAGGCGGCGGTCCATCTGGGCGATCTCGTGTTCCATGGCCGAGATATCGCGCAGGGGCACCTGGTTGTTGTCGATGCGGCTCTGCTGGCGCTTACGGCGCTCAGAAACCTTCGCGATCTCATCTTCGATACGCGTCACCTCGCGCATCGTGTCCGCGATGACGGCGCTCTGGCTGATCGCGGCGCGCTGGAGGTCAGCGACGCGGCCGGCGAACTCGCGCACCGTCGCGTGCGCGGGGTGAGAATCACGCTTGTGGCGCAGCGCCGACTCCTTCTGGTCGAGCTTCTGAAGCTCGAGAAGCTCGAGCTGGTCGGTGTGCGATGCTTTCACGCTAGTTCTCCCTGGGTGACTCGGTGGCTGGTCCATGGCTCGGTGACAATCGTAGAGACTTCCACGCGAAGTTCCACATCGGCGCAGCGAGCCGCCTCGCGAATCTTCCGAGCGAGAACGGGAAGCCACGGGGACTCCGTCGCCCAGTGGGATCCGCACAGAAGCGCGGGAGAACCGCCCTCGAGGTGCTCGGAGGCTGGGTGATGGCGCAGGTCCGCCGTGAGGTACACGTCAACTCCCGCGGCGCGAGCCGCCTCGAGCGCGCTATCCCCCGCGCCGCCCAGGACTGCCACGCGCCGAACCGTCGCGTTCTCGTCGCCGCCGACGAAGAGACCGGAGGGACCCGCAGGCAGCACGGATGCCACGTGGTCTGCGAAGGCTCCGAGCGTGGTCTCATCGACGGTGCCGACGCGTCCCAGGCCGATGTCGTGTCCCTCGGCGTCGGTTCCACACGGCTCCAGCGGCGCTGTATCGCGCAACCCAATCAGGTCGGCGAGCGCCGTCGCGACGCCGTCACAGGCCACATCCGCGTTGGTGTGCGCGTTGAACAGGGCGATACCGGAGCGGATGAGAGTCGTGACGACCCTCCCCTTCGGGTCGGTCACGGGCAGGAAAGACGCGCCGCGCAGAAGCAGCGGGTGGTGGGTGATCACCATGTCGTAGGAGACTCCGTCCCCGTCGGGTCCCGCGAGGGCCTGCTCGGCAATAGCCGCGGTGGGATCGAGCGCGAGGAGAATCGAACGCACGGGGGATGCCGGGTCACCGACGATGAGCCCGACGCGGTCCCATGATTGGGCCGTAGCCGCCGGGTACCACGACTCCATGAGGGCCATGACGTCGCCAACAGTCCACTTCGATGCGGACGTATCGACCGTGGTGGTACGGCCGTTGAGGTGAGACGAAGACTGCATGCGTCAAGCATACCGGACCCCCATCTAGCAAGGGACCCTGCCCGCGACTATGATCACAGGGTGCAGATTTTGAGCCTACTCGACCAGGGGTTGGTCGAATACACGCAGGTTGACGCGCTCCAGCGCTCCCTGCACGAGGAGGTCCTCGCCGGCGGCGAGGACACGCTCATCGTTTCTCAATTTACGCCGACCTGGACGGCGGGCCGCCACACCAAGCCCGAGGACATTCCCTCCACGACGATCCCCGTTATCCGTACCGATCGTGCTGGTTCCGCGACGTGGCACGGCCCCGGACAGGTCGTCGTCTACCCCGTCGTGCGCCTGCGCGAGCCCGTCGACCTCGTCCAGTGGATCCGCGCGGTCGAGGCCTCGGTGATCGACACCGTACGCGAGGTCTGGGACCTGCCGGTGCACCGCGTCGAGGGGCGCGCGGGCGTGTGGCTGACCGAGGAGGGACGCCGCGACCGCAAGATCTGCGCGATCGGCCTGAAGGTGGCGCGCGGCGCGACCCTGCACGGCATCGCCCTGAACGTCGACATCGACCCGGCTCATGCCTTTGAGGGCATCATCCCCTGCGGCCTCACGGACGCCGACGTGACCTCCTTGTCTTGGGAGGGCATCCACACGACCGTCTCCGACGCCGCATCCGAACTTCTCCCGCGCATGGTGGAGCACATCTCCCCCTGCCTGGCGACCACTCCCACTTCAGTTTCCTACACGACGAGGTCAACGCTATGAGTACACTGCCCGATCCCGAAGGACGCAAGCTCCTGCGCATCGAGGTGCGTAACTCGCAAACCCCGATCGAGAAGAAGCCCGAGTGGATCCGCACGACCGCGAAGGCCGGCGAAAACTACCAGGACATGCGCTCGCTCTCGCATGCCAAGGGTCTGCACACCGTGTGCGCCGAGGCCGGCTGCCCGAACATCTACGAGTGCTGGCAGGACCGCGAGGCGACCTTCCTGCTCGGCGGTGCGCTGTGCACCCGCCGCTGCGACTTCTGCGATATCGCGACGGGCCGCCCCACGGAGTACGACAAGGACGAGCCGCGTCGTATCGCCGAGTCCGTGCGCGACCTCGACCTGCGCTACGTGACGATCACGGGCGTGACCCGAGACGATCTGCCCGACGGCGCCGCGTGGCTGTACGCCGAGACCTGCCGCCTTATCCACGAGCTCAACCCGGGCACGGGCGTGGAGCTCCTCGTTGATGACTTCCGCGGTCAGGCGGAGTCGATCGATATGGTCATCGAGGCCGGCCCGCAGGTGTTCGCGCACAACCTCGAGACGGTGCCACGCATCTTCAAGAAGATCCGCCCCGCCTTCAACTACGACCGGTCGCTCGCCATGATCAAGCGCGCCCACGACGGCGGCATGGTCACCAAGTCGAACCTGATTCTGGGCATGGGCGAGACGCGCGAGGAGATCAGCGCGGCGATGCGCGACCTGCACGCGTCGGGCTGCGACCTGCTGACGCTCACGCAGTACCTGCGCCCCTCTCCCCTGCACCACCCGATCGACCGCTGGGTGCACCCCGAGGAGTTCGTCGAGCTGGCCGCCGAGGCCGAGGAGATGGGCTTCGCGGGCGTCATGGCCGGTCCTCTCGTGCGTTCTTCCTACCGCGCGGGCCTGCTGTGGGCCAAGGGCATGCGCGCTCGCGGCTTTGAGATCCCCGAGCAGCTGCGCCACATCGAGAACTCCGGCTCGACGCTGCAGGAGGCTGGCTCCGTGCTGGCACGCCTGAAGCAGCGCTCGGAGCGTCACGCGGCGATGGCCGCCAAGGCCGCATCGGCCTCGTGACTTCCGACTATTCACCCGCGCGAGCCCTCCTCGCGGCGGCGCGCCGCCACCCGAACCGCCTGTCCCTGGTGGACGCGGCCACCGGCGAGCAGTGGAGCGTCCACGAGGCAGCCGACACGGTCGCTCGCCTTGCCGCCGCTTTCGAGGAGGCTGGTATCGGCGAGGGGACGCGTATCGCCGTTATCGGCGCGAACTCTCCGTGGCACTACATCACCGCCGTGGCGGCCTCGTGGCTGCGCGCGGTGACGGTCCCGCTGTCCCCGCGTATGCCCCCGGCCGCGCTCGCCTCGATGTGCGAACAGGCGGGCGTCTCGTGGGCATTTCTCGACGAGGCCTCCTCGGCCCACGCTTCTTTACTGTCCGGGGCGGGCGCGCAGGTCGCGTCGTTTGCGGATCTGGCGGCGTGGGCGGATCGCGCAGCTCCCATGGAGAAAGCTCCCGCGCGCTGCGGCACCGAGCTCGCAGCCATCTTGTTTACGTCTGGTTCCACCGGGACGCCGCGTCCCGTCGAGCTCACCCACGAGGTCATGTGGTGGGGGTCGACGAACTTCCGCGAGGGCTTCGACTACGCGCCGACATCCTCGGTTGTGGGCGTGTGCGCGCCCGCCAGCCACATCGGAGGCTTCAACGGCACGTCGATGGACGTGTGGACGCACGGCGGCACTCTGGTCACGCTCGGTTTCCCCGGATCTTTCGACGCGCGCGCCGTCATCAACGCGATCGAGCGCTACGGGATCACCATGATGTTCGCCGTTCCCGCAATCGTGCGCGCAATCCTCGACGAACACGAACGCGGCGGCGGGGACCTGTCGTCGTGGGTGCGTCCCCTCATCGGCGGCGACGCGATGACGGCCGACCTCGCGGAGGCGATGCGCGCGGTCGGCCTGTCCCCCATTCACGTGTGGGGCATGACCGAGACCTCCGGAGCGGGCACGGTCGCCACACCCGATTCTGACGCGCCAGCCGGTTCGCTGGGCGTTCCCTTCCCCTACGTGGACCTGCGCGTGATGGCCACCGACGAGCGCGAGGCCGGCGTCGATGAAATGGGCGAAATCTGGGTCCGCGGCCCCGGCGTTGTCACCGGCAAGAAGTGGCTGCGCACCGGCGACCTGGCAACGAGAGACGCGGATGGCTGGCTGCACATGGTGGGACGCGCCCACCGCATGATCAACACGGCCGGCGAGCTCGTCGCTCCCCCAACTGTCGAGCGGGCTCTACGCTCGCTGGACGTCGTGTCGGATGCGCTCGTCATCGGACTGCCGGACGAACGCTGGGGGCAGATCGTTGCCGCGCTGATCGTCTCCTCTCCGCAGGGCCGCGCCGAGGCCTCGTCCCTGAGTGCCGAGGCGCTGTCCGAGGCCCTGCGCAATTCCCTCGCGCCGTGGGAGAAGGTGCGTTGCGTCCTGGTCGTCGACGCACTCCCGACCACGACGACGGGCAAGCCGGATCCGGTCGCGGCAGCACGCCTCTTCGACGCGTGAGGCCATTGGGCCCAGGTGCGCCAGACCTCACAAAGTATGGGCACCATATTTAGGTAAGATTAGCCTTGCTTAATTGAAGGAGAGTCTTATGTCCCGCCACCGCATTGTCATCATCGGTTCCGGCTTCGCAGGCCTGACGGCAGCTCGTCGACTGAAGAACGCCGACGCCGACATCACCATCCTGGCCCGCACATCGCACCACCTCTTCCAGCCCCTGCTGTACCAGGTGGCCACGGGCATTCTCTCCGAGGGCGACATCGCCCCCACCACGCGCGAGATCCTGCGCGGCCAGAAGAACGTAACCGTTCTGCAGGCCCTCGTCGAGGAGATCGACGTCGAGACGCGCACCGTCAAGTGGCGCAACCACAACAAGCACGAGCAGACCGAATACGACACGCTGATCGTGGCGGCGGGTGCGGGCCAGTCCTACTTCGGTAATGACCACTTCGCGGTCTTCGCGCCGGGCATGAAGACGATCGATGACGCCCTTGAGCTGCGCGCGCGTATTTTCGGCGCCTTCGAGCTGGCCGAGATCGAGACCGACCCGGCTGCGGTTGAGAAGCTCCTGACCTTCGTCGTCGTCGGCGCCGGCCCCACCGGCGTCGAGATGGCCGGCCAGATCCGTGAGCTCGCCTCTCACACTCTCAAGGGCGAGTTCCGCAACATCGACCCGACCAAGGCACGCGTCATCCTGGTGGACGGCGCCGAGCATCCACTCCCCCCGTTCGGCGAAGAACTCGGTATCAAGACCGAAGAGGCCCTCGCCAAGCTCGGCGTCGAGATGAAGATGAACGCCTTCGTGACCGACGTGGACTCCGAAGGCGTGACACTGAAGTACAAGTCCGGCGAGGAAGAACGGATCGAGTCCGTGTGCAAGGTGTGGGCCGCCGGCGTCGCCGCGAGCCCGCTGGGCCGCGCGCTGGGCGAGGCCACGGGCGCCGAGGTGGACCGAGCGGGGCGCGTCACCGTCAACAAGGACCTCACTCTGCCGGGCCACCCTGAGATCTTCGTGCTCGGCGACATGATGGCCTTCCCGGGCGTCCCCGGCGTCGCGC
>CAUTGT010000072.1:0-6045 GCA_963537735.1 uncultured Actinomycetaceae bacterium
GGCTCAGGATTTGCTCCTCGTTTCCACGGATCGCGGCACCGTCATGGTTCCCTTCGTGACGGCGCTCGTTCCCACGGTCGACGTTGAGGGAGGGCTCGTTGTCATCGACGCGCCTCCCGGCTTGTTTGACGATGATGCGGTGTCGGAGCGCGAGGGCGACTGACACAGTGCGTTTCGATCTCATCTCGATTTTCCCTGACTATTTCGCGCCCCTTCGCCTGTCGCTGATGGGAAAGGCAGAGGATGCCGGCCTCGTGCATCTGCATGCACACGATCTGCGCGATTGGGCCACCGGTAAGCATCGCAGCGTCGATGACACGCCCTACGGCGGTGGCGCGGGCATGGTGATGCGTGCCGATGTGTGGGCGCGTGCCCTGGACGATGTACTGTCCGTTCCGCTTGCCGGCCGTGGCGACGAAGCCGCCCCTGCCTCGCCGCGTCGCGTCCTGGCGATTCCGACGCCGTCCGGCACTCCGCTGACTCAAGCGCGCGTGGAGGACCTCGCGCGCGCCGACCAGATCATCGTCGCCTGCGGCCGCTACGAGGGCATCGATGCGCGCGTCGCCGAGCACTATCGCGGCGCCGGCGTCGAGGTCGTCGAGTTCTCGATCGGCGACTACGTCCTCAACGGCGGCGAGGTCGCCGCAATGGTCCTCACCGAGGCGGTCGCACGTCTCCTCGAGGGCTTCATGGGCAACCCGGACTCCCTCGTCGAAGAGTCGCACTCCGGTGCCGGCCTCCTCGAATACCCCGTCTACACCAAGCCGAGGGAGTTCCGCTCGCTCGAGATTCCCGAGGTGCTTCTCGGCGGGAACCACGCAGCGATCGAACGCTGGCGCCGCGACCGCTCGATCGAGAAGACCGTGGCGGTTCGCCCCGACCTCGCGCTCTCGCTCGACTCCGCCGCCCTCAGCGGAGACGATCGTGCGACGCTCGCCGCCTGCGGTGTCGCCTACCCCCGAGCTGGCGCGGCGGAACGCCTGGAAGTACGACAGGCTGAGCTTGAGGACGTCGTCGCGGTTAGTGAGCTTGCCGCGCGCACGTTCCCGGATGCCTGCCCGGAGAACCTGCCCCAGGAGGCGATCGACGAGCACATCGCCACGCAGCTCAACGCCGACGTGTTCGACGCTCTTATTTCCGACCCAGAGCGTCACCGCCTGTTCGTCGCCGAGGTCTGGGGCGGCCTCGTCGGTTACGTGCTGACTCACGTCGGCCCGGATGCGTTGCCGAGCGATCTGGTGCGTCCCGGACGCGTCGAGGCGGGCAGCGCCTACCTGTCCAAGTGCTACGTGGACGCGGCGTGGCGGGGGAGCGGCATTGCCGACGTCCTGCTGGAGCGCGCCGTCGCGGACGCCGCCAGGGCAGGACACCGAGCGATCGTGCTGGGAACCAACCGAGGCAACAAAGCGGCGCAGGCCTTCTACAAGAAGCACGGCTTCCGCAAGCGCTCGACGCGAACCTTCGAGGTCGGTGGAGTGACCAACTACGACGTCGTCATGGTGCGTGATCTCACCGCCTAGCGCGGCGTGACGCTAGCGCGGCGAGGCATCGCTGTGGGATAATAGCCGGGATTGTGCGCGGTTCATCCTGCCGCAGGGGGACACCGAGGCGCACGATCACACGTCAAGTGAGCGGGTTCGACCCGCCCAACCAGGCGCTTCCGACCTGCGGCAGTTGCGTCAAGGAGAAGAAATGCAGAAGCTGGACGCCGTTGATGCGGCTTCGCTGCGCGAAGACATCCCCTCGTTCCGAGCTGGCGACACCCTCAAGGTGCACGTCAAGGTCATCGAAGGTAACCGCTCTCGTATCCAGGTCTTCCAGGGTGTCGTGATCGCTCGTCGCGGTCACGGTGTGTCCTCCACGTTCACCATCCGTAAGGTTTCCTTCGGTGTGGGCGTTGAGCGTACCTTCCCGGTTCACGCCCCCACGATCGACCACATTGAGGTCGTCACCAAGGGCGATGTGCGTCGCGCTAAGCTCTACTACCTGCGTGAGCGTCACGGCAAGGCCGCGAAGATCAAGGAACACCGTTCCGGCAAGTCCGCCTGAGGCTTGCCAGGCATACGCCTTGGCATTTTTCACGGAAAGGCCCGACACCGCGCGCCGGTGTCGGGCCTCGCCGTATCCTGGGATGGTTGACGCAACGACAAGGAGATTGCATGACCCCGACAGCAGGACCGTCGCTCGGCCCACTGCATTCGCCTTCTCTTCGGGATCGTGATCGCGCGGAGGCTCGCGCTCGGCGCAACCCGCTCGTGTGGCTGCGCGAGATCCTCATCATCATCGTTGTTGCCCTCGTGATCTCGTCGCTGCTGCGCGCCTTCATCGTTCAGGTTTTCTGGATTCCCTCGCCCTCGATGCACAACACGCTGGTGGAGGATGACCGCATTGCCGTCTCGCGTATCGACGCGCTGCGTTCGAACGTGCATCGCGGGGATGTCGTCGTCTTCGATGACACGCTCGGCTGGCTGGGCTCGTCGCAGGCGACTTCTCCCTCAGCGCTGCGCCGCATGGGCGAGTTCACCGGTTTCGTCCCGGGTGGTAGCGAACAGACGCTCGTGAAGCGCGTCATCGGCGTCGGTGGCGATCGCGTGTCGTGCACCAGCGCGAACGGCAAGGTGAGCGTCAACGGAGTTGAGCTTGACGAGACCTACGTGCCCGATGGCCAGGTGCCGTGTGGCGAGCGTACCTTCGACGTTGTCGTTCCCGAGGGACACCTGTGGGTGATGGGTGACAACCGTTCGAACTCTGCCGATTCTCGCTACCACATGGGTTCGGGTCAGTCTCCCTACGTGCCCGTTTCCTCGGTCGTCGGTACCGTTCAGGCGGTTATCTGGCCGACGTCGCGGTGGACGACGGACATTGCGCACCACGAGGTATTCGCGTCTGTTCCGGACGCCTCATGACGACCGCCTCGCGTGACCTCGAGGTCTCCCTCGCGCGCCGATGGGGGATCGTTGCTGGGATGGACGAGGTTGGGCGCGGGGCTCTCGCAGGCCCGGTCGCCGTGGGTGTGGCGCTCATTGGTGTCGATGCCGCACCGGTTCCGGAAGGTCTCACCGACTCGAAAGCCCTGACTGCTCGTCGGCGCGAGGCCCTCGTTGATCCCGTGCGTGAATGGGCGTTGGCGTGCGCAGTCGGCTACGCCTCCCCGCAGGAGATCGATGACTGGGGCATCATCGCCGCGCTGCGACTGGCCGGCCGCCGCGCTCTCGCCGAGGTCGCCAGCCACGGCCTCGTTCCGGGCGGTGTTCTGCTGGACGGCTCCCACGATTGGCTGTCCGCACCCGATGATCTGTTTGGGGCCATCGACGGGCCTGACGATCCTTTCGGCGCCGATTTGCCCGTCCATATGCAGGTGAAGGCCGACGCATCCTGCGCGGTTGTCGCCGCAGCCTCCGTCCTTGCCAAGGTGGAACGTGACCGTCTCATGCAGGAACTTGAGGATCCGGGCTACGGATGGGCATCGAACAAGGGATATGGGTCGGCTGCCCACACTCGCGCGATCGTCGAGCTCGGCGTGTCGGAGCATCATCGCCGCTCGTGGAAGATGCCGACGCAGGCCACAAAGTAGGGCGCGCCGGGGTGGCGTTGCCCAGCGCGGCGCTCGGCCCGGCATGATGGTGGCGTGAGCGAAGAAATCGAAGGTTACGAGAACAATCTGGAGCTGGAACTCTTCAAGGAGTACCGCGATGTCATCGGGTTGTTCAAGTACGTCGTGGAGACCGAGAGGCGTTTCTACCTGTGCAACCACGTTGACGTGCAGGCACGCCCGGTCGGTGGCGACGTCTTTTTCGAGCTGACGCTTTCCGACGCGTGGGTGTGGGACATCTACCGCTCGTCGCGTTTCGTGCGCTCGGTGCGCGTCATCACCTACAAGGACGTCAACGTCGAGGAACTCTCCAAGCCGGAGCTCGACATCCCATAGTCTGCGATCGCCCGGTCCGTGGTTATCCACAGGCCTTTTTGCGTACCGCCCCCTATCCACAGGGGGCGGTTTTCGCATTGTGGAACTGATTGCGTTGGGCGCACTGTGGGTGCGGAGGTGATCCGTGATGGGATGCTCAACACGGCCCGATCGTCGGGCCCTGGGTGCTGCGGGTGAATATACCGCCCGGCTGGCACTCGAAGAGGGAGGCCTGCGCCTTCTTGACACCAACTGGCGCGACGGTCGTCGGGGCGAGCTCGATATCATCGCGCGCGACGAGACCGATCCGCTGCGTTCGTGGACCGTGATCGTGGAGGTGCGCACCAGGGTAGGGCGCCGAAAGGGGAGCGCGCTCGCGTCGATCGATCATCGCAAGGTGTCGCGGCTTCGCGCTCTGACTGGCGCGTGGTGCAGGGCCCACGGTCACCTTGCTTCGCGCGTGCGTATCGACGTCGTTGCGATCACGGTGGACGCGCGGACTCTGGGGTCGTGGCCGGGGCCCATGGACGAGGTCGTGGACCTTCGCGCTCTGGGGGCACAGGTTGTGTGGTTGCGGGGTGTGCAATGAGAGGCCCGGGGCTTGCACGCACGTATTCCATGAGCATCGTCGGCATTGAGGGACACCTGGTCGACGTGGAGACGTACGCGGGGTCGGGCCTCGTGGCGTTCACACTCGTCGGCTTGCTCGACACGTCAGTGCGCGAGGCCCGTGATCGCGTGCGTGCTGCGTTTGAGTCGTGCGGGCTGGACGTGTTGGACCAACGTATCACTGTAAATCTGTCCCCAGCCGGCATTCCGAAGTCCGGGTCGGCTTTCGATCTTTCGATCGCTGCGTCCATCGCTTTGGCAACCGGACTCGTGTCGCCCGTGGCATTTGAAGATGCGGTCCTCGTCGGTGAGCTCGCGTTGGATGGGAGTATCCAGCCGGTGCGTGGGGTGCTGCCGGCCGTCCTGGCCGCGCGTTCGCGGGGCGTGCGCCGCGTCATCGTGCCTTCGGCTTGTGCGCAGGAGGCGCGTCTCGTCAGCGGCATCGACGTGCTTGACTTCGCGCATTTTGCGGACCTGATCGAGTGGGCGGGGGGAGAGGCAGTGAAGGCTCCGTTCCACGGGAGGATGGGGACGCGGCGCGAGTGGGACAGTAACGACGTCCCCGCGTTCGTCGACATGGCCGACGTGCGCGGTCAGCCGGAGGCAGTCGCGGCGATGGAAGTAGCAGCCGCCGGTGGGCACCACGTGTTTCTTCTGGGAGAGCCCGGATCCGGCAAGACGATGCTTGCCTCCCGACTCCCGACGATACTTCCAGATCTTGATGCCGACACCGCTCTTGTCACCACGTCGTTGCATTCGGTGGCGGGACTGTTGCCATCCTCGATATCGCTGATGACACGACCTCCGTTCCAAGCCCCGCACCACTCGGTGACCATGCCGGCGCTGATCGGTGGCGGCACGCGCACGCTCGTCCCCGGGGCTGCATCGCTCGCGCACGGAGGGATTCTCTTTCTCGACGAGGCTGCGGAGTTCGCTCCCTCCGTCCTCGATTCGTTGCGTGAACCCCTCGAATCGGGTGTCATCCATGTGCACCGCTCCGGCGTTCAGGCGCGTTATCCCGCTGCATTCCAACTGGTGATGGCGTCCAATCCGTGCCCGTGTGGAGGCGGGTATGGCGGGCGTCGATGCACCTGTTCGTCGGTGAATCGACGCAGGTACCTCGCGCGATTGTCTGGGCCGTTGCTGGATCGAATGGACATCCGCATCGACGTGCATACCCCCAGTCGGGCGGACCTAGCGTCGACACAAAGGCATGATTCGGCGTCGATACGCCAGCGCGTCATAGAGGCGCGCTCGAGGGCTCGCACGCGTCTTAAGGACACGCCGTGGACCATGAACGCGCAACTTCCGGGAGCGTGGCTGCGCCACCACTCAGGCATCGATGCCTCGCTCATTCATCAACTTGATCGGCTCGTCGATTCCGGTCACTCGTCCATGCGCGGGATCGACCGGATGCTTCGCCTGGCGTGGACGCTCGCCGATCTTGAGGCCGCGCCTCGGCCGACCTTTGACCACATTGTTGCAGCGCAGCAGCTGCGGAACGGAGCGGATCACTATGAATGACACAG
>CAUTGT010000073.1:0-6036 GCA_963537735.1 uncultured Actinomycetaceae bacterium
AGGTGGCCTCATCGAACCGGTGGTCTTATCACTCTCCATGTCGGAGTGCTAACTAAGATTTTGGCACTCACCACCCCAGAGTGCAAGGCGAGGTCACGGGGCTTGAGCCCTCTGCGCTCAGGGCGTAATGCCCAACGACGAGGGCACGGGCGGGCTTCGAGGCGCGGCGCCAAACGAAGTGAGGCCGCCTAGCCTCGCAGGCGGCCGGACCCTTCGGCACCCAGAACACCCGTGGCGCCACAAGCAACACGGCCCACAGGACAGGCAACGGGCATATGAAACCCATGACGCCTCTGCCAGTATGGACGATCAGAAAATTGAAACCCCCGACACCACTGCTCGCCGAAGAGGCCATGAAAACAGCCATCGTCCGCTGGCGAAGGTGTCACCGGTTTCAACCAAGACAACGAACAGGTGCGCGACCGCGCCACCGGTTTCACTCAACACGCGTCGGCCTGGTTATTCGAACCAAGTTGCCACATCATGCCCCCTCTCAGGCCGCGAGCGACATAATTCACCCAGCAAGCACAGAAACGCGGAATTTGCGGTGTTGTGAGCGCGCTGGGCAAGTTCGTTCACGCCTACACGATGACGACAGCGCTGCGGGACGAACTTTTTCACGCCCAGGGCGCGGCAACGTGGCAACTTTGAAACCAATGACACCACTGCACCCACTGATGCAGGCCAACGTGAAACCGCCATCACCACTGCTCGCCCCTGAACAGCAGCCGTTGAAACCGGTGACACCTCTGCAACCGAAAAACACACTAAAAACACCCATTTCTCACCCGCAAAGGTGATGGCGGTTTCAACAGGCCCACCCCACTAGCCCGCAAAGGCGACGCCGGTTTCAGGCGAGGCTCGCGCTTCACGAGCAAAGGCGACGGCAGTTTCAGACAACCGCACACCTGGCTTGCAGGCTCCGGCTGCGCCACCAGTAGGTATCCACGCACCCACTCCTCAGAAAACTCGCATGCAATTCGATTGGGTGAAGTTTCAACGAAGCCTGAAAACGTTGCAATTCCAACGATCTGATTTCAAGATTTGAAAGGGTCGTGGGGGAATTGCATGCGAAATTGGGTGTGGGCTCAGGAATGTGGGAAGTGACCGCTGGATGCGAGTCCTGCGGGATGGAGAGGGCCAGGCTGCGGGGCCCGTGGATAGCGACGACACCACCTCCAGCCAAATCTCGCACGTAATTTATTGCGGTCATTTTTCAAGATCCCCGAAAAACGTTGCAATCCCAACGATGTAAATTCAATGTTTGAATGAGCAATACTGGAATTACGTGCGAAATCACTGAGCAACAGCCGACACGGGCCGGACTTCGAGCCGCCAATCAGCACACCAGGCCCCACAGGTGTGGAGGGCGCCGGAGGGACCTGCCGCGGTGCCGGTGGGCGGTGGCGGGGCCTGGCCGCGGCACCCATGGGCGGTGTTGGAACCTGAGTGGCCTTCGAGACGAGGCACCGAGCCAGCCATCAGCACACCAGGCGCCGCCGGTGTGGAGGGCGCCGGAGGGACCTGCCGCGGTGCCGGTGGGCGGTGGCGGGGCCTGGCCGGGCTTCGAGACGACGCGCCGAGCGAAGCTCGCAGCGCGGACGGCTCGCGGGCGGGTAGGCCACGCGGCGGCCGGAGATCAGGCGGGGCACAGCAACACCGGAACACCAGCGGGGCCACAGACAACAAAACCGCCCGGCCCACAGGGGCCGGGCGGCTCAGTCAGTATCAGTGGCTCATCGCAGGATCACGACGATATCGGGGTCCCCGAGGCCGCTCTCCTGGCGAACGTTGGAAATACCGAGCTTGGCGGCAACGTCCTTCGCGGTTCCCTCCATGCGGGGATCCTCGTAGAAGACGGTGGAGGTCTGCGTGGCCCAGCCGTCAGCGTTCGCGGCGGAGGTGCCTGCATAGCCGGCCTGGTTGAGGATCTGGGCCTGCTGGCCCGCGAAACCCTGGGTGCCGGTGCCGTTGAGGACCTGGATGACAGCTCCGTGATCCGGCTCGGAGGACGCCGACGGGGAGGAGGAGCTGGCGGAGGGCGTGGGCTCAGCGGGCGCGGCAGCGTCGGCCGTGGGCGACGCTGAGGGAGCTGCAGCGCTCGGGGCGGTCGCGGCGGGGCTGGGCGCGTTGCTGACAGTGGCCTGCTGGCGCGACAGGGCGGTCGCCGCTGCCCATCCGAGGGCGGGAACGATCACGAGGATGGCCAGGAAAGGCCAGACGTTCTTCCACTTGGACGGCTTGGGGCGGTGCATGCCGACGGGCATATCTTCGCCGGCGCGGTCAAATTCATCCCTGGGGTACTGAGAACTCACGCGTTCAGACTATCGGAAAAGAAGGAGTAGGGCGCGGGTGGCGCGCGGGGAATGTGGCGTGGCCTGTACGGCATTAGGCTGGTGCTATGAGTGAACACAATCCGCGTCCGCTGGCTGAGTTGATTGATCCGGGTTGGGCGGAGGCGCTGGCTCCGGTGGAGGGTCGCGTCCACGAGTTGGGCGCGATGCTGGCCGCTGAGGTCGAGGCGGGGAACGGCTACCTGCCTGCGGGCACGGATGTTCTCCGTGCCTTCACGTACCCGTTTGACAAGGTGAAGGTTCTCATCGTCGGGCAGGATCCGTATCCGACGCCGGGGCACGCGATGGGGCTGTCGTTTTCGGTGCACCCGGGTGTGGCGTTGCCCAAGTCGCTCATCAACATTTTCCGCGAGCTGAGCGAGGACATGGGTGTTCCCGCTCCGACGTCGGGAGATCTGACGCCGTGGAGCGAGCAGGGCGTGTGCCTACTGAACCGCGTGTTGACGGTGCGCCCGGGTGCTCCCGCATCGCATCGAGGCAGGGGCTGGGAGGAGGTCACGCAGTGCGCGATTGACGCCCTGGTGTCCCGGAAGCGTTCGGATGGCTCGCGCGCTCCCCTCGTGGCGATTCTGTGGGGTAAAGACGCGCAGTCGCTCACGCCGCGCCTGGGTGACACGCCGATCATTGCATCCGCCCACCCGTCGCCGCTCTCTGCGTATCGAGGGTTTTTTGGGTCGAAACCGTTCTCGCGCGCAAATGACCTGTTGGAGGCGCAGGGCGCGTCGGGCGTGGATTGGTCGCTGGGCGCTTCTCATTGACGAGGCCGGGGCGCCTCTCCGGACCGGGTGACGGTTGCGGGCGGCTGCGGTGCCGCGGTGAGGGACTCCGTGGAGCCGGCTATCGGACTCGAACCGATGACCTGCTGTTTACAAGACAGCTGCTCTACCAACTGAGCTAAGCCGGCGGCGGACACTAGTGTGCCACAGGTGGGGGCTGGTGCGCGCGGGCGGGCTGTGTGGTTTTGTGCGCCATGGGTGCCGCGGCTTCAAGCTCGGGCGGGCCGGAAGACTGGCAAAAAAGTCGGGGTGACGTGCGCGTCGCCCACTCGGAACAAAAGACTGTGGGGTGGGGCCGCTTGGCGGTCCCACCCCACAGTGTGTGAAGGCTCAGTTGGAGCTGTCAGTCGTCTCAGAGCTCTGGGCCTCGTCGGCGCCGCTCTGGGAGGGCTCGGTGGCCTCGGGGGCCGGAGTTTCGGTCGTACCCTGGCTCGCGGCATCGGTGATGCCGAATTCGTTCGCGATGCTCTGGCGCAGCTCACCCAGCTGGGTGCCGAGCGGGATCACGGTGGAGTGATCCTTGACGAGCTCGGGCGTGCCGAGACCGTTGCCGCGACCGCTGTAGCCGGCGTTCTGCCAGGCGGTGGTGGATGCCTTGAGGTAGTCCTCGACGGCGTTGACCGGGAAGGTGTCGATGACGTCGGAGGGGACGCCAACCTCGGCGGCGATCACCTTGACCTGCTTCCAGGAGGCGTCGAGGTTCTGGACGACGGTGCCGTTGGAGGCCTGGAACTGGGAGCGGAAGTAGGCGAGCAGCGCGTGGTGGAAGTCCACCCACTTGTCGGGTGCCTTCTGCGCGACGACGAGGGATGCGCTGGTCGCAGGCTTCAGGTAGTCCATGTTGACAGTGATAACCGGCTGAAGCTCAATGTTGTAGTGACCTTCGGCGGCCCAGGTGGTGAGGTCCTTGCCCATGTATGCGTCGAGGTCGGCGCACGCGTGGCAGGTGTAGTCGAAATATTCGGTGAGGGTGGGCAGGTTCGGGTCCGCCTCGGCGACGACGCCGTTTGCGTTGACGATGATCGGGCGTCCGTCGGCGTAGGCGCCGAGAACGTCGGAGGCGTCGACGTTGCGGGCGGCATTGACCTGCGCCTGCTGCTTCCAGATCACGCCGCCGACGGCTGCGACGACCGCGAGGACGATGACAGCGACGGCGGAAATGACGATGATGCGGGTGCGACGGTCAGCGCGCTCCTGCGCCTGGCGCATCTGGGCGGCTTTCGCGCGCACGGGGTCGACGGCCGGCTTCTTCTTCTGAGCCATGGACTCACCTTCCGAAAGTAGTTGAATGTTGCAAGAATATCGGGCGCAGCGTCGCCGCGCCTAGTGCGAAAGCCCACCCGTAACGATGAACCACGCACCCGCAAGGAACCCCACACAGCCTACCGCGAGGAGGCCTCGCCCCCAGGCAGGACGCACGACCGAGCGCAGCGTTGTGGACACGCCGACCCTCAGATCGGCAGTGAACGGCATGAGCCAGGCAGTCAGCATCATCACCGCGGCGAGCGCCCACACGACGATCGTGGCCCGCGGGTCGCTCAGCCAGTAGTCCGTGCGATCGACGCCGGTGGATGCGACGACATCGGCGGGCCATGACCACAGGACACGCCCCTCGCGCGAGTACGACACGAAGGCCCAAATCCCGTACGGAACGAGGCCTCCGACGACGAGGCCAAGAGCGGTCGATAGGATCGAGCGCACCAGCAGGATGGGCGACATGGCGATGACGGCGGCCGTGTCGCTGGCCTTTGCGCCTCGCAGGATCCGACGGCGCTCCAGCCACCGCGACATCGCGCCGATCAGGCCGAAAGCGGTGAGCGCGATCCCCACGATCATGGAGCCGGTGAGACCGAAAAGGAAGGGCAGGGAGGCCAGAAGGGCCAACAGTGCGGCCCCCGAGATCCAAGTCCCCTTCGCAGTGGACGAGGCCCCGTCCGCCGAAGCGGCGCCCGTTCCCATCGCCGGGTTGGGGTTCCACTGGGGACCCGCCGCCATCTGCGGTGCGGCGACGCCGGCCTGCGGATAGGGCTGCTGCCCGTAGCCGGGGGCAAAACCGGGATCATACGCGCCCTGCGGACCCGGGTACTGAGGCTGAGCGTAGGGGGCCATGACCTCGGTGGGATCCGAGTCGTCAACGCGCTGCCAGACGTCGGTGGCATCGTCGTGCCAGGCAACTTCCCCGTTGTCATCGGACCAGTCACCGTAGCCCTCCGCCACCAACGCGGTGTCCACGACATCGGTGTGGTCGTTCGCCGCGGTGAATTCCGAGGCGTCTCGGCGCGGATGCTGCGGATAGGAGACGGCACGCGCACCGGAGGCATCCGGACGCTGCCCGGCATCCTCCCACTCGGGAGGCGCTGCGATCTCCTGGGGGTCCGAGTTCACCATCTGCGTGCGCATGCCCGTGTCGAGCAGCTGCGCCCAGTTCACCGTCACGTAGTCGAGCTCGCCGGGCGCCCACCCGACGGCGCTCATGAGATCGGCAACGATCAGGGAGGGAGAAGGGCGATCATCGGGATCGGGGGCAAGTCCGCCCGCGAGCGCGTCGGCGACCATGGGGTGCAGCCCGGCCAGGTCGGGGTCCCCTTCGAGGACACGCAGCATCGTTGCGGACACGTCGCCCTTACCAAACGGCGGGCGCCCGGTGGCGCAGGACAGCAGGGTGGCGCACCACGCCCACCAGTCCGACTCCTTCGTGGCACCGCGGCCCTGCAGGAGCTCGGGGGCGGTGTACCCGGCCGTCCCCGACACGAGGCCGGTGCTCGTCAGGTGCTGATCGGAGGTCGCCATCGCGATACCGAAGTCGATGAGGACCGGGCCGCGCGGCGAACAGATGATGTTGGACGGCTTAATGTCGCGGTGGATGATGTTCGCGTGATGAACGGCCGCGATCGTGGACGCCAGGT
>CAUTGT010000074.1:0-6023 GCA_963537735.1 uncultured Actinomycetaceae bacterium
GCGAGGACCATGACGCCTTGACGAGGTCGGGTCGATTGGCGACGGCCCAGCCGCGAACGTGTGCGCGAGTATTCGTGGGCGCCACATCTGCGGCGCGCTCGACCTCCTCATCGGACACGAGACGGCGCACCATGCCGGCCTTCGCCAGTCGATAGACGAGGCCGTGGCTGGGACGCAGGTCTGCCCACTGCAGGTCGATGGCGGCCAGACGCGGATCGCTCCACTCGAGCCCAGCGCGTTCCTTCTGTCGCTTGACGAGCTGGTACTTGCCCACCCATTCGACCTCTGTGGCCACCGAGAACAGATCGGCGCGCATGCGATCCAGCACCGACTGCCAGAGCGTGAGGATCTCCCGGTCGGCGACCGTGGGCGTCGTTCCCGTTTCCTCAAAAGCGTCGAGGACGAGATCCAGGTACACCTGCTGAAGTTCTGCCGCCGTGTATGCGCCGCCCGCGGTCGTCACCTTGTAGTCGAGGTCCGGATGATGCGACACGTTCCAGGTTTCCTGCACCGGATCGTCCATGACGATCGAGTCCCAGCGCAGGTCCGTGCCCTGCTCGATGGCCCACAGGACGAGCGACGTCGTTCCGAACCGCAGGAAGGCCGACACATCGAACATGTTGCCATCTCCGCCGATCACGTGCAGTCGGCGGAACTGAGCCGGATTTGCATGCGGCTCGTCGCGCGGGTTGATGATCGGTCGGTTGAAGGTGGTCTCCAGTCCGACTTCGTTCTCGACAAAGTCGGCGCGTTGAGACATCTGGAAGCCGGGAACCTCGCTCTTTTGCCCGCGTCCGACGCGGCCGGCACCGCAGATGACGGGACGTGTCACCATGAAGGGCGTGAGACCACGGACGATCGCATCGAGGTCGGTGATACGAGGCATCTGGTAGTTCTCGTGGGTGCCGTAGGCGGCGCCCTTGCCGTCGGTGTTGTTCTTGACGAGGACGATGGGCTCTTCGCCCTGTTCTTCCAGGCGTGCCATGACGCGTTGGGCGATCACCTCGCCGGCGCGGTCCCACAGGAGCGTATCGCGCGCACCGATCGTCTCGGGTGCGGAGTACTCGGGGTGCGCGTGGTCGACGTACAAGCGTGCGCCGTTCGTGAGGACGGCGGTCGTTGCGGCTGGAAGGGCCAGTTCTTCGGGCGTCGGCCGAGCGACGCGCTCCGAGCCGCCAGACGGCGCGAGGTGGTACGGATCGTCAGTGAGCAACGACGGGTCTGCCGCGGCGCGGGACATGCGCATGCCGCGCAGATCGTTGAGCGGATCCTCACCCGTGTAGTCCCAGCGGACGACACCCGCGCCCTGGGCAGGCGTGCCATCGCGGCTGATCTCGCCGTACATGGTGACAACCTTCGTCGACAGGGCGATCGGGTTCGCCCACGCGTCGCCCGGACGGTAGACGCCGTACTCGGTCTCCGTACCAATAATGCGTTCGCTGCTCATTTCACCGTTCCAATCGGCTTCACGCTGACGATTTCGGGGGCCAGCCCGCTGGTGCGCGCCCAGTCTTCCGGCGAGGAGGTGGCCGCGAGTTCGAGAGACTCGTTCATCTCCTCGTGGACGCCGCGCAACAGATGATCCATGCTCAGGCCGCAAGAGGCGCCCGTCAGCGCGTCCTTAATCGCGTACTTCTTGGCGCGCTCGACGATGCCGGCAATGAGAGCGCCGGACACGAGGTCGGACAGGTAGATACGCTTATGGTCACCATTCACCAGGGTCGCGAGGAAGAGCGCAGTCGTCTCGTTACGCGCGTAGAGCGCGTCGACAGCGCGTTCACTCATGCCCGCCACGGCCTCGTTGATACCGCCGAAACGCTCGATTTCCGAGGTGTGAATCGGCACCCGGGGCGTCAGATACTTCGAGAAAATGTCGAGGGCGCCCGCGCGGTCGGGACGATCAACGCGGATGCGCACGTCGAGGCGCCCCGGCCGCAACACAGCCGGATCGATCATGTCCGCGCGGTTAGATGCGCCGATGATCACGACGTTGTCGAGGGATTCGACGCCGTCCATCTCGGCGAGGAGCTGCGGAACGATCATTGTTTCGACGTCAGAGGATACGCCCGTGCCACGCGTGCGGAACAGGGCTTCCATCTCATCGAAGAAGATGACGACGGGAGTGTCGCCGGCTGCAAGCGTCCGCGCACGAGCGAAAATGGCGCGAATCTGGCGCTCGGTTTCGCCGACGAACTTGTTGAGCAGTTCCGGGCCCTTGATCGACAGGAAGAACGTCGATGCTCCCCCGCGCTTCGACAGCGAGTTCGCGACGGCCTTCGCGATGAGGGTCTTGCCCGAGCCGGGAGGCCCGTACAGGAGAATGCCTTTGGGCGGACGCAGACCAAACTGGCGGTACAGCTCGGGATGGTTAAAGGGCATCTCGATCGAGTCGCGCACCTGAGCGATCTGGTCGTCGAGGCCACCGATGTCCTCGTACGTGACGTCGGGAACCTCGGGGGTAAGCAACTGCTCGACGTCTTCGCGCACGATGCGCTCGAACGCAATACCCGAGCGGGCATCCACGACGAGGGAGTCGCCGGGGCGCAGGTTGCCATGGCGGAGAGGGCCTGCCAGCTCGAGTAGCGTCTCCGCCCCGCCCTCCGCAGCCACGAGCACCCGGTCTGCGCCAACCAGTTCAAGCACGGACACGACCTGCCCGCTGCGCGGGAAGTCATCCGCGGCAACGGCGATCATCGTGTCGTCGAGTCGCACCCACTGCCCGTACGACAGATCAGTAACATCGAGCTTCGGGGTGACGGCGACACGCATACGCTTACCGCCCGTGACGACCTCGATTTGACGTGACGCGGGGAATGCGCGCACGAACGTGGCCAGAGTCTGCGGAGGCCGCGACACGTCGGCCAGCTCACCCTGCAACCGAATCAACTCGGTACGCGCGGTCGTCAGCGCGGTGGTGAGTCGGCCGTTCTTTTCCTCCAGTGATATCAGGCGTCGTTCGAGAGCCTGACGGGCTTCGACCTCACTCATCGGTTGCTGCCTCACGTCCCTCCGATGCCCACGTGTCGGCCTGCGCGACGACGTCGCGGCGGACCTTGCGAACCTTCTTCTCGGAGTTCACTCGCTGACCGACCTTCTCCAGTGACCAATCCTGCTCGTCGTCCCACGCGCCGCCCTGTCCTTCGGCAGCCTTCGCCGGGCGCGTCGAACGCTCCTGCGGCGTGACGCCGGGTGCCAGCAGGCGGGTGACCACGAGGAAACCGGTGTGAGCCACCATGCGGTGTTCGGGGCGCACGGCGAGGCCGTCGAGGTGCCACTCTCGGCGCATATCCTCCCAGGCGATCGGGTCTGTGAAACGCTCGGAGGCACGCAGATCTTCGACAAGACGCGACATCTGGGTCACGGTGGCCACGTAGCACACGAGCACGCCACCCGGAATCAGCGCGTGCGTGATGGCCTCGATGTTCTCCCACGGAGCGAGCATATCGAGCACGACCCGGTCGACACTGCCCTCTTCGGCCGACCACAGCACCTCGTCGACGTCACCGACGCGCAGATCCCACGCGGGGTGGCGGCGGCCGAACCACAGGTCGACGTTGGCAGCGGCGATGTCGGCAAAGTCCTGGCGACGCTCCACGGAAATAAGGCGGCCCTGTGGGCCAACCGCATCCAGGAGGGCCATCGACAGCGCACCGGAGCCAGCGCCGGCCTCGACGACGGTCGCGCCGGGGAAAATATCACCCATGTGGGTGATAACCCCTGCGTCCTTGGGGTAGACGACGGCGGCGCCGCGGGGCATCGACATCACGTAGTCGACCTGGAGGGGCCGCAGGATCTGGAACTGGCGGCCTTCCTCCGTGACGATCACCTGGCCGTCGGGACGGCCGATGACGTCGTTGTGGTTGAATCCGCCGCGGTTGGACTGGAAACGCCCCCCGCTCACGAGAATCACCTGGTGGAAGCGGCCCTTGGGGTCGCGAACCTGAACGCGGTCGCCCTCGGAAAGGGCGCCTCGGCGGGTCGGCTGGCCAAAGTCGGTGGCCGACATCGAAGTATTACGCTGAATAGTCATTACGTAAAGGATACCGCTTGCCACCTGCTGCGCCCATGGCAGGACACAGATGAGGGTGGGAGGGGTTAGCGTGGTATTCATGACAGACCTGATCACCCCTTCTGCGGACGAACGCACGTGGGAACCCGCTCTCTCGGCCTCGCGAGCCAAGGAATACGAGCGCTGTCCCCTGCAGTACCGCCTTCACGTCCTGGACGGGTACCGCGAACCGGAAACACGCGCGAAGGCGTTGGGAACAATCGTGCACGCAGTGCTCGAAAATCTCTTCGCTCTGCCCGCGCAGGAGCGCACGCCCGAAGCTGCGCGCGGCCAGGTGTGGCCGCAATACGAGGCCCTTGCGGCGAAGAACCTGGAGGTTCCCGCGTTATTTCGTGACGACGCAGACCGTGATGCGTGGCTTGACGAGGCTCGCGCGGTCATCGACGGGTACTTTGCGATCGAGCAGCCTCAGTGGATTGCGCCGGCAGCACTCGAGCAGCGCGTGACCACGACGACCTCGGGCGGCGTTCGGCTCCTCGGTTTCATCGACCGTGTGGACCGCGCTCCCGACGGGCGACTGCGGGTCGTGGATTACAAGACCGGAAAGGCACCCGGCCCGCGCTACGTCGACGAGGCCCTGTACCAGCTGCGTTTCTACGCGTTGCTCCTCGCACGCACGCAGGTGCTTCCTTCTCGCATGCAGCTCGTCTACCTCAAAGCCGGCCAGGTGATCACCTTCGATCCCGAGGCGGGCGATATCGCAAATTTCGAGCGCCACATTGACCAGCTCTGGGACTCGATCGCGCGCGACATCGAGAATGACTCGTTCGCACCGCGAAAAAATCCTCTGTGCAACTGGTGCGGCGTGCGTTCGCTCTGCCCGGTGTTTGGCGGAACCACTCCCCCGCTCCCCGAGCAACATGCACGGTGGCTGTCGCGTACTCGGCTAGGCTAGACGCATGGACTTGAAGCAATGCGGCCACACCGGTCTCTACCTGTCGGCCATTGGCATCGGCACGCTCACCTGGGGGCGCGACACTGATGGCCCCGAAGCACTCGACATGCTGCGCCGTTTCGTCGATGCAGGCGGCAACCTTGTGGAATGTTCCGCGTCCCACGGTGACGGCATGGCAGTCGACATCCTGTCCGAGGCCATCTCAGCTGTGGGTCGTCACCGCGTGGCGGTGGTGTGGCGCGGCGGCGTGCGCAGGGCGGCTGAAGGCGCGTGGGTGAGCGCCGCGGGGCGCGGCGATCTGCTACGCAGTCTCGATGATGCGCTCTCGAGGTTGGACACGGACTACGTGGACGTGTGGATGGTTGAGCCGCGCCCGGACGTTCCCCTGGAGGAAACGCTCGAAGCGGCGACCGCAGCCTACCGCTCGGGCCGTGCGCGCTACGTGGGACTGTCGCGGGCGACGCATTGGCAGCTTGCCGAGGCCGTGACGCGCGGCGTGATCGGCGCGAGCGCTCCGATCTCGGTCGTGGAGTTCCCCTTCTCGCTCGCCGATACCTCGCGAGCAGCGACGATAGCAGAGCTGAGCGACCACGGGGTCGGCGTCATCGCCGCATCCGCGCTGGCCGGCGGTGCCCTGACGGGCAAGTACCGCCACTCGACGCCCGCGGACTCGCGTGCCGCTTCACCACATCTCCGCCACCTGGTCGAGGACCATCTGACAGGTTCGGTGCGCGGCGTCATTGAGGCCGCCACTCGCGCGGGCGCGGGACTGGAGCGCTCGACGGGGGACGTGGCGCTTGCATGGGTACGCGACTATCCGGGCGTCGTCGGTCCCCGTACGTTGCGCCAGCTGGAGACGCTACTCGACTACACGGAGCCATTGCCTGCGCCCATTCGGCAGGTGCTCTCCGAGGTGGCTCAGTAAGGTACGCTTCACGCGGTCACCGTCACGTGATTTCGCATGGATGGGTGGGGCCCGAACCGTTTGGTTCGGGCCCCACCCAACCATGACAAGCTGATCATCGAATCAGTCGTCGACCTCGATGAAGTCGTCGTCAT